>CAZMPA010000138.1:0-6218 GCA_964567915.1 uncultured Isosphaeraceae bacterium
CGAGGAGATTCGGAGGGGCCACGGCGGGCACTTCATCATCATCGAAAGCAGCCAGCTGATGAAGGCGGACTTCTTCGTGGCGGCATCAGATCCTTTGCATCGCTGGGCCCTCGAGCGAACGGAGCCGCTGACGGATCTTGACTACAGCATGCGGGTCGCACCGTTGGAGTACGTCTTCATTCGCAAACTGGAGTGGATCAAGGCGGGGGGAGGGCCGGACCGACATGCCCGCGACATTGCCTCGGCCATCGCTGTGAGCGGCGATTCCATCGATCTTGACTTTGTCCACGCCGAGATTGAGGCTCGGAGTCTGCAAGTGGGCTGGGCCGAAGTCGAGCAGCGGCTGGCGCTCATGGCCGAGGCCGAGAAGATGTTCGATGCAGAGCGGCGGCGGGGCGCTGGGGGCGACGAGCCCGCTACGGCTTGACCAGTACGTCGTCGCCTTCGATCTTCACTTCATAGACCCGGAGCGCGTCGTCGGCTGGGGGATCGCCCGCTTCGCCATCGGTGAGCCGGAATGAAGCGAAGTGCAGCGGGCAGACGATGAAGCCGTCTTCCACGTGGCCCCCGTCGCAGAACGACGCCTCGGCGTGGGTGCACATGTCGGAGACGGCGTGCACGGTGTCGCCGTCGCGGACCAGAGCGATGGCCGTGCCATTCACGTCGGCGCGAACGGGCTGGTGTTCGGGGAGTTCAGAGAGTGATGCGGCGCGGGTGAAGTCGGACATGGGACGGGGAGCATATCGCGTCGAAAACCGGACCATCGGGTCGAGCAAAGTCAGCGGCGGTCGCCTGGTTTGCGTCCAATGGTGAGGTTGGTCTTGCCCGCCAACTTCCTGGGATCGAACTTCCCGGTGAAGTCGAGGTCGAGTTTAGCCGCTTCGCTCATCATGTCGGGCGTCCACTCGGGCTCCCAGACAATCTCGACAGCCGCGGCTGTGACGCCGTCGACCGCGGCGACGGCCTGCTCGACCTGCTGCGGAAGCAGTTCAGCGACCGGGCAGTTTGGCGTCGTGAGCGTCATGGTGATGTGGACGCCTCGTTGCTCGTCGATGCGAATGTCGTAAATCAGACCGAGTTCATAGAGGTTGACTGGGATCTCTGGATCACGCACCGTTCGAATGGCGTCGATGATGGCATCGCGAAGCGGCTCGGTAGTGTGTGAGTCATCCGAAGACATCAATGATCCTCCGAATCGCCTCTTCAGTGGCGGCCAGTTCAGCCTCGGTATTGAAGAAGGCGGGCGCGATGCGGGCGGTGGCTGTGTGCCCGAGCCGCTTCAGGATGGGCTGAGCGCAGTGATGGCCGGCGCGAATGGCGATGCCGTGGCGGTCGAGCATTGCGCCGACGTCAGCCGGATGCATGCCCTCGACCACGAACGAGATGGCCCCGGCCCGACGCGTTGGTGTGCCGACGATGCGTACGCGATCAATCGACTCAAGCCGAGCGGCCATGTCGCAGAGCAACGCCGCTTCGCGATTGGCAATCGTTTCCATGCCGAATCCGGTGAGCCAGTCGGCGGCAGCGCCCAGGCCGATGGCGCCCCCGATGTTCGGTGTTCCTGCCTCAAATTTCCATGGGACATCGTTCCACGTGCTGCCCTCGAAGGACACGGTGCGAATCATGTCGCCGCCGCCTTGCCAAGGCGACATGGTCTCGAGCATCTCGCTGCGGGCAATCAGGCCGCCGATGCCTGTGGGCGCGTACATTTTGTGGCCGCTGAAGGCAAAGAAGTCGCAGCCGAGCGAGCTGACATCGACGGGCATGTGTGGCACGACCTGCGCGCCGTCGACGAGCGTCGTGATGCCGCGAGTTCTGGCTGTCTCGCAGATCTTCGCGATCGGTGTGACTGTTCCCAGCGCATTGCTTACGCCGGTCATGGCAAGCAGGCGTGTCCGGTCGCTCATGGCCGCCGCCACACTGTCGAGGGTCAGGTCACTTGCGTCATTCACGTCCGCGACGCGAAGCACGCATCCCCGGCGTTCGCACAGCATCTGCCACGGCACAATGTTCGCGTGGTGCTCGAGCGCGGAAATCAGGACTTCGTCACCTTCGGACAGGTTGGCATCACCCCATGCATGCGAGACCAGATTGATGGCTTCCGTCGTTCCTCGCGTGAATACGAGGGTGTCTCCGCCAAGAAATGTGGCGACGCGCTTTCGCGCGTCTTCGTAGGCGTGCGTTGCCTCGCCGGAGAGCGTGTGGACGCCTCGGTGCACATTGGCTGGAAACTGCTCTTCGTAGTGTGTGACCGCGTCGATGACCATTTGCGGCCGGGGCGTCGTCGCCGCAGCGTCGAGATAGATGAGCGGCTTGCCGTGCACCTCCCGGGCGAGCGCCGGAATGCCGGACCGAGCCGCAGCGGGACCAGGACAATCGGTTGTCTTGGGCGGCGTCACAGGGACACGATGCCTTCGTCAAGCCTCTCCGCTCCGGGGAGCTGAGCGAGAATGCGCCGTGCAAGGTGGGTTCGAAGGGAGGCGACTGGCACTTCGTTGATGACCTCTGCCGCGAACGCCCATGCGAGCAGTGCGCGGGCCGTCGCCTCCGGCACGCCGCGAGCGCGGAGATAGAAGAGCGCGCCAGGGTCGATTTCACCGGTCGTAGCGCCGTGCGTGCACTTGACATCGTCGGCGTAAATCTCAAGTTCGGGGCGGCTCCACGACTTTGCCTGATCACTCAAGAGGAGATTGCGGCTCGTCTGCACCGCATCTGTTCCGTGAGCGCCTTCGTTGACGTAGATCCTCGCCGTGAACGCCGCCGTGCTCTGGTCGGGAAGGAGATGTTTGAAGATCTCCCGGCTCGTGCAGTTCGGGGCCATGTGCGACACACGCAGCCGGCTGTCGATGTGCCTGCGGTCGTCACCGATGCCGAAGCCACGCAAGGCAGCGTGGCCGCCTTCGCCGTCGAGTGATGCGCTGGCAAGGGTGCGGACTGTTGAGCCGCCGATCGTGAGCACGACGGATTCGAACGTGCTCTCCCCGGCCTGCCTTGAAGCGATCGCGCCCATGTGCCACACCTCATTGCCATGCTCGACCAGCCGCGCGTGGTCACAGTGGGCGTCCTCGGCCAGTTCCACCTCGGTCATCGGCGTGACGAGCGCCGGACCCTCGCCGGCCCAGGTCTCCAGCACGCACGCGCGTGCGGCGCGGCCGAGTCGGATGACCACGCGAAGGGTGGAGGCGATTGGCTCGCCGCACGTCTGCGTCAGGTGCACAATGTGGATGGGGTGCGGGAGGACCTGTCCGTCCGGCACCTCGATTACGACGCCGTCCTCGACCAGGGCCGTAGCGAGATTTGCAAATGGGTCGTCCTGGAAGTCAGCAACGCGATCGAGTTCCATCTCGCCGAGCATGGGCGCCAGCAGCCGCGTTTGGGCGGGAAGCGACGAACTTGCGTCGGCATCAAATCGGCCATTGACAAAAACGAGCCTTGCGCCTGTTCCGGCGATGTCCAGGGCCTCGAGGTCCTCCGGATTCGCTGCCGCATGCGGAGCGGGAAGCCACTGTGTTTCGGTCGCAGGCTTCAGGTCGCAGTACCGAAACGCCTCGACTTTCCGTGTTGGCCACCCAAGTTCATGCAGCCGCTCACAGGCAGCGCGGCGGATGTCGCCCATCGACTGGGCGGCGAGCGCCTCGATCGAGTCGCAAAGCGGGCACGTGTTGTCGAGTGTCTTGATACACATGGTCAGGCGCCTGCAGCGATCTCCTGCTCGATCCAGCTGTAGCCCTTTTCTTCCAACTCCACGGCCAGTTCCTTGCCGCCTGATCGCACGATTCGGCCGTTGAGCAGTACATGAACGACGTCGGGAACGATGTAATCGAGCAATCGCTGATAGTGCGTGATCACAAGGAAACCCCGTTCAGAGCTGCGCTGCTGGTTGACACCATCGGCGACAATTCTTAGCGCGTCGATGTCGAGGCCCGAGTCTGTCTCGTCGAGGATGCACATCGTCGGTTCAAGCATGGCCATCTGGAAGATCTCGGCCCGCTTCTTCTCGCCACCGGAGAAGCCCTCGTTGACGGGTCGGTCGAGCAGGGCGGGGTCGAGCACGTCCCACCCCGCGTTCTCTTTGACCACCATGAGGCAGCCCTACGCGTCGAGTTCATCCACGCCGCGGTGGGCCCGGAGGGAGTTGACCGCGGTGCGGAGGAAGTACTTCGTGCTCACGCCAGGGATTTCGACGGGGTACTGGAATGCCAGGAAGATCCCCTCGCGGGCCCGTTCTTCGGGATCCATATCCAGCAGGTCCTTGCCGTTGAGCAGCACTTCGCCTTCGGTGACGTCGTACGTCTCTTCGCCGGCGACCACGCGAGAGAGCGTGCTCTTGCCCGATCCATTCGGTCCCATGATCGAATGCACCTGGCCGGGCTCGATGGTGAGGTTGATGCCCTTGAGGATCTCAACCCCTTCGACGGACGCATGCAGGTTCTTGATTTCAAGCAGGCTCACTGTGGGGCACTCCGCTCATCCGACACTGTCTTCGAGACTCACGGCAAGCAGCGCCTTGGCCTCGACAGCGAACTCCATGGGCAACTCCGCGAGCACTTCGCGGCAGAACCCGTTGACGATCATCGACACCGCGTCTTCAGACGAGATGCCGCGTTGATTGCAATAGAAGATCTGGTCCTCGCCGATCTTGGTCGTGGACGCCTCGTGCTCGACTTGTGCAGTCGGGTTTTCGACCTCGATGACGGGAAACGTGTGGGCGCCGCAGTCTGATCCCATGAGCATCGAGTCGCACTGGGTGTAGTTGCGAGCGTCCTCCGCGCCGGGAAGAACTTTTACGAGCCCGCGGTAGGTGTTGTGCCCCTTGCCCGCGCTGATGCCCTTTGAGACGACATTGCTCTTTGTTCGCTTGCCGACGTGAATCATCTTGGTGCCGGTGTCGGCCTGCTGGTAGTTGTTGGTCAGCGCGACGGAGTAGAACTCGCCGATGCTGTCCTCGCCCTTGAGGATGCACGAGGGATACTTCCAGGTCATGGCCGAGCCGGTCTCGACCTGCGTCCAGGAGATGTGGCTGCGGTCGCCCTCGCACAGGCCGCGTTTGGTCACGAAGTTGTAGATGCCGCCGACGCCATGCTCGTCACCGGGGTACCAGTTCTGGATGGTCGAGTACTTGATCTCGGCGTCTTCCATCGCGACGAGCTCGACGACCGCGGCGTGCAACTGATTCTCGTCTCGCTGCGGCGCGGTGCAGCCCTCGAGGTAGGACACGTAGGATCCTTCGTCGGCGACGATGAGTGTCCGCTCGAACTGTCCGGTGTTCATCTGATTGATACGGAAGTACGTGCTGAGTTCCATCGGGCAGCGAACGCCCTTGGGGATGTAGACGAACGAGCCGTCGGTGAACACAGCTGCATTCAGAGCGGCAAAGAAGTTGTCTGTTCTTGAGACGACCTTTCCGAGGTACTTCCTGACGAGTTCAGGATGCTCCTGTACAGCCTCTGAGAACGAGCAGAAGATGACGCCCGCTTCGGCCAGTTTGTCTCGAAACGTTGTGGCGACCGACACGCTGTCAAAGACGGCGTCGACGGCTACCCCTGCAAGCGCTGCCCGTTCTTCAAGCGGGATGCCCAACTTGTCGTAGGTTTCGAGCAGTTTCGGGTCGACCTCGTCGAGGCTCTTTGGCCGGTCCTCATCCCGCTTGGGCGCCGAGAAGTAGGAGATGGCCTGATAGTCGATAGGCCGCCAGTCGTGGTCGGGCCAATGCGCCCAGGCCGGCTCGGTCATGTCCTTCCACTTGGCAAATGCGCCAAGCCGCCACTGCAACAGCCACTCGGGCTCGTTCTTGCGGGCTGAGATGGCTCGGATCACACGCTCGTCGAGGCCCGGCGGAAGGGTGTCCGCGTCAATGTCCGTGACGAATCCCCACTTGTAGTCCGAGTGCTCGGCCCACTGGTCCAGCGTTGTGTTGGGGTCGGTCGACATGGATCGGCTCACGGGGCTCGCCGGGTGCGTTCTTGACACCCGATCTCAAGAAGGGGATTGCCCCCTCGCGGAATCCACTATAATAGCCGGTTCGGAGCCAAATAGAGCCCCAAGGCAGGAGCCCCGCCATGGCCGTAACCATTACCGAGACCGCTGCGAAGGAAATCGCCACGATCGTCCGCCAACAGGACCTCGACGCCGGGGCGATCCGCCTTCGTGTGGGCGTCAAGGGCGGTGGATGCTCCGGATTCTCGTACCTGCTCGACCTCACGGAGACCGTTCGTGAC
>CAZMPA010000139.1:0-5375 GCA_964567915.1 uncultured Isosphaeraceae bacterium
GTGTGGCCCGAAGAACGGAAAGGTGATGACCCACGGAATGACGAACTGCATCACACTCACACCGAGGTTGCCGAGGCCTGCGTTGAGTCCAAGCGCCAAGCCCTGCATACGCTTGGGGTAGAAGAACGAGATGTTTGACATCGAGGACGCGAACGCGCCACCGCCCACGCCCGAGAGCGCGGCCAGAATGATGAACACCCAGAACGGAGTCGTATGGTCCTGCAATCCAATGCCCGCGCCGAGCGCAGGCAGCATCAACAGAAGAGACGTCATGAACTTGACGTTTCTACCTCCGCAAATGGCGATCATGAATGAGTTTGGTATTCGAAGCGTCGCTCCAGCCAACCCCGCCACCGCGGGCAGAATGAAGAGAAGCCCTCGATAGCCGTCGGAGCCGTACGGCTGCCCATCGTTCATGAATGTGAAGTTGAAGAATTCGTCTTCGCTCCCGAAGTGAATCTTCTGAATGTACTTGGCGACCATGCCCCAGTAGATCCAGACCGAGAAGCCGAGCAGGAGATTGGGGATGGACACCCACAGGTTGCGAGAGGCGACACGCTTGCCTTCGCTCTCCCAGAACTGCTGGTCCTCAGGTTCCCATTTGGCGAGTTCTGGCATCAGGCGTTTCCTTTGATGTGTTCGAAGTCGATCTCAGGCTCTTTGGTCGAGTCGATGCGGAGCAAGTGATCGATCGAGAGCGGGCCGGAGCCTCTCCAGACGAAGAGCACGAGCGTCACGAACGTGAAGAGCGTCAACTGGAAGTTCACGTTGTCGCCCAGAACTGAGTTGGCCCCTGCGCCTATCAGGGCGACGATGACCGCGCCCCCGACGATGAAGGCGTTGAATGCTGCTGCCACCCGCGTGGCAAGGCCGATCGCCAATGCCGATCCGCCAATGACGTGCGCGAAGACGACCGACCAGGCAATCATCTCCTGCCCGGTTCCAAGCGAACCGCCAAGTGCATTGGCTGCATCACCCACAAGCGAGTTCTCAAGCTCGGACATGTTCATGATGAAGTAGACACCCTTGACGACGAGCGCAACGCCGAGATACATGCGAAGCACGTCCATCGGTCGAAGGTGCGCCAGTCCTGGGACCAACTCGTGAATCGGACGGCGGTCAGCCCGCTCCTCTCGGCGCCGTTTGATGGCGGCCCGAAACTTCTCCGCGGCCCCCGCCTCGACCGCCGGGGAGAACCGGACGATCCAGACAACCAGCGACACGCATGCAACCGCGACACCGAGATACAGCAGCGCGTCCGGATACGACACACCCTCGGCCCGCATGAGGAAACCGGCCGCCACCGCACCGGCGTTGCCACCAGCCCCCACGATGCCGGCCACCGACCCGATCGCCTTCTTATTGATGAACGGCACAATGGAGTAGGTCGCCCCCTCGGACATCTGCACGAACAGACTGAAGACGATCATCATTGGAATCGCCAACGCCAGCACCCGCATCTGCGAGAAGAAGATGAGCGCGATGCCCTCGACCAACAGCGCGATGAACAACCACTTGACCCGCCCCTTCAGCCCGCCGTGCACAACGAACTTGTCGCTGATGAAGCCGCCGAGCGTTCTTGCAAAGATGTTCATGAGCCCGAACAGACCCGCCACCAGACCCGCAGTCGCGAGGCCGAGCCCGAAGTAGTCCATGTAGTAGATGGCTGCGATGTTGTTGATCGTCAGCTCGATGCCGAAGCACGCGGCGTAGACCAGAAACAGCGCCCACACGCGATAGTCCAACGCCGCCGAAAGGAAGGCCCCCTTCTCACCCTTCTCCCGCACAGGCAACTCGCCCTTGGCCCGAAGCTCCTTGATGTTGCCGTCCGGATAGTCGGTCGTAAAGAAGAAGTAGGCCAGTCCCGTCAGGAAGCAGACCCCACCAGCGACAACCATGGCGAGACGCCAACTGGAAGCGTCGGTGAATCCGACCCAGACAAAGGCGCCGAATACCAGCGGCATCACCATCTGCGTGACGCCGCCGCCAAGATTGCCCCAGCCCGCCGAGGTGGCGTTGGCGGTGCCCACCACGTTCGGCGCGAACATGACCGAGGTGTGGTACTGCGTGATGACGAACGAGGCGCCAATGACACCGATACCCAAACGGAAGAGCATGAAGGTCATGTACGAGTCCGCGAGACCGATCGCCATTACCGGGATCGATCCCACCAACAGCAGGCACGTGTAGGTGATTCGGGGGCCGATCCTGTCGCACAGCCAACCGATGAGCAGGCGGGCCACAATCGTGATTGCCACAGAGGCGATGATCGTGTTGCCGATCTGCTGCTTGGTGAGGTGCAACTCTTCCCGGACCACCGCCATGAGCGGCGCGATGCCGAACCATGCAAAGAAGCACAGGAAGAAGGCGAACCAACTCATGTGGAACGCCCGCATTGGCCTGGTCTTCAGGCTGAAGAGATCGATCGCTGTGGCTTTATTCTGAATGTCCATGGGGCGGCTCTATGGGGTTTGATGACACTGCGCCCCGGCGGACGCAGGTGAAGGGCACCCACACGACGAGACAGCGCACCCGACAGACCTGAGTCTGATCCGGATGCAGGCTGTCCCACTCGTGTTCACAATCGGTCTCCAGGCCCCTTCCGACCTTCCCGACTCTTGCCGCCACTGCGGCCCGGTTCAGTCCGCCATCGTCACACTCTTGGGCAGGATGTTCTCCCGCACGTGATGAACCAAGGCCCACCGCTCGTCCTCAGTGAGTTGCGGGAAGGCGAACATCAGGTTGCTCTCCCCGAACGCGCCGGGAACACCCAGTGTGATTCTGGTGTAGAGGTCCTTCGGCGCGGCGCCCATCTTGATGGCACCGCGGTCGAGTCTCGCAGGCTTGATCTCTTCCCACGACTCAGGCCCTGTCTGCCGCCAGCTGATGATCTGCTTGGTGCCACCACTTCCGTCGGCACCGTGGCACTCGACGCAATTAGCGGCCCAAAGTTCCGCGCCCTTGGCGAGCAGTTCGGGCGTCGCCGCGGGCGGCTCGCCCACAGCGAGCGGCGAGCCTGGTGTCGGCCCCTCAGCCCGGAACTCGTTCAGCACATCGACGAGCGACAGGATCTGCTCATTGCTCAGGTTCGGGAACCCCGGCATGCCTGAGCCGTCCAAACCGAACGCAATCGTACGGAACAGATCGTCGTCAGAGGCGATGCCGTTGTCAGTCGAGACGAAGTGATACCGAGCCCCCTTGTGCCCATTCCTATGGACAAGGTCACGGGGAAGCGCCGCGAAGGTCGGAGAGTGCATACCCGGACCGTCGCCCTCGCCGTCCATACCGTGGCACCGAGCGCACTGGCTGACATAGAGCGGATAGCCCATCAGCCATGTGCCGGATTCCGTCGCAACCATGCCCGAGTTCTTCTTGACGAGCGCCATCGTGGGCGAATCCGCCCCGGCCATGCGCGGCCGCCCAAGCAGCGAAGCTGCCACGATCCAGCCCACGGCCACAAGGCAGAGGCTGTAGAAGAGCCACGACTTGTCGCTCTTCCACGCGAACTCCCATCGTCTCTGGAACCGGTACTTCTGGGTTCGCATCGACTGATAGGGCCGAGCAAAGTAGTTGACGGGGAATGTCCAGAAGTGGACGAGCTTAGTGAACGGGAAGTACGCGAAGAAGCAGAGCGCGAGGAAGATGTGCCACTTGGTCAGCAGGCTGGCCGACTCCATCAACTCCGGCTGCGGGTGCAGCGTCCAGAGGCTCGCGGACCAGGCCGAGGCCGTGTATGCGATGCCGAAGATGCGATGGGTGATCACCTGGAAGAGGGCGAGCGCCACAATGGCGATCAGGAAGAAGTGGATTGCATAGTCCTCGAACTGGCTCATCGCGATGACTTCCGGGTTCGTCATACGCCGCCAGAGCATGAGGATCGATCCAACCAGCACCATGAAGCCGCCGACAAGACCGAGCCAGAAGAAGACGATGACCGATCCCTCAGATCCAACCAGCCCACCGAACAGGCCGAACAGATGACCTGCGAGCAGCAGCATCAGCCCCCAGTGGAACAGCGTGGAAGCACCGCCGAGCAATCGACGACCAAACAGTCCGCTCGCTCTCGTGCTCCACGAGTACGGCCTGAACACCATTCTGACGATCGGCACCGCAAAGAAGAGCACGATGCAGATGTACGGGAACACACCCCAAAGAAAGTTGTTCATTGGTTCGCTCTCAACTGGCTGCGGTCGTAGCTGCGTAGTCCGGCATGTCCGGACCGCAGGGTGTCAACAAATGAAGTACGTGCGGCAGTAGCACTGGATGCCGTCGCCGCGCTGGCGGTGGGCTCAGCGGTGATAGATGAGGAGACAACCGATGGCGCGACCGAGCGAATCACAACCGGCGGCGCCGATGCAGGCGGCTCAAGCATGGCGGCCATGTATTCCACAGCACCCTCGGTCGGCCCCTTTGCGACGTATCGCACAATGAAGAACGACAGCGCCGAGGCGGCCATCAGCGCTCCGATGAATCCCCAGGTCTCCAAGGCTGAACTCTTCATACGCCGGCCCCCTCGATCACTGGAAGCCGCACAGCAGTGCCCTGCTCATCCTCGGGCTGCCAGGCCGGCGTCTCGTCCATGCGGCGGAGGTCTTCCACAGCGGCAGCCTGGATGGACGGGAGCAGCACAAGATATGGGCTCTCGTACTTCACCATGGCCTTCTCCATGGCCTCAACACCTGGCAGGAAGCACCGCTCGATGAAGCGGCGGCGCAGGCCGATCGTGTCCCGATCGCTCCGCTCCAGACTGATGGCAAGGAACTCAAGCATGATCGGCAGAAAGTCCGGCATCTCGCGGCCGCCCAGATCCAGGCCAAAGTGTTCATAGATCCCGGTGAGCTCAAGCATGTATGGATTGCGAGCGCCGCTACCGATGCCGTTGCAGGTCGAAGGCTCGTCGAACATGTGCGAGCCGAGATACAGCGGAACAGGAGGATTGAGTTCCATTGTCTGGAGATACTCAGACTCGCTTTGAGCATCGGGATCACCCATGAACAGATCGATGCCGTAAGCGATGCCGGCGTACTCGTCGTCCAACGCCGCTCGCAGCGTCTTCATACGTCCCTGGTCACGCTCGCGAGGACTGAGAAGCAGTTCCGAAAGCAAACGCCAAACTGCAATGAGATCGTGATTGTCCATGGCTCAGCTCCCCACCTCTTCGCGGGCACCGTGGAAGGTGTCCCGCCGTACCGGCCTGCGGCCGGGTGTCATCTCCGAGAACCCGGAGTAGCCGCGTTCGATGTAGGGCGCGTTGTCTGTTCGCTCACGCTTGGTCGTCGGAACGACAAATCGCTCGTGGTAGTGGGCAAGCGAGAGCAGTCGGTGCATGTCCTTGGCGTCCTGCTCACTGAGACCGACCTTGGTCAACACATCCA
>CAZMPA010000139.1:5385-6184 GCA_964567915.1 uncultured Isosphaeraceae bacterium
CGCCGATGCCAACATCCAAATCGGTCTTGCCCTCGACGCGAATGGACCGCCGATATCCGCGGACTGCCAACTGTCGAAGCAGCGCGATCTCTACCGGCTCGGGATTACCTGCCGAGAACATATTGGCGAGGAACTTCACCGGAATGCGGAACTCATTCATGTTCGGCAGCACGGTCTTTCCGTCCACCATGTTGAGCGTATCCTGGCCATCGGCAGTCGTCTTGACGGGGCTCTCCGGAGGAATGTAGAAGAGGCTCGGAAGTGTCCGGAACTCCGGGTGCAGCGGCAACGCGATGTTCCAGTCCTTCACCATTCGATAAACGGGCGAGCGTTGACAGGCTTCGAGCCAGGTTTCGGAGATGCCCTGCTTGCGAGCCTCCGCGATCACCTCAGGATCGTTCGGATCGAGGATGATGTCCCGCTGCGCAGTCACCAACTCGTGCTCGTCCATGTTCGCCGTCGCCGCCACACGATCCATGTCGTACAGAAGCGGACCCATGTACCGGATGCGGCCGGGGCAGGAGTGGAAGCACGCAGGAGGCTGCCCTGTCTCGAGCCGCGGATAGCAGAGGATGCATTTCTCCATCTTGCCCGTCCGCCAGTTGTAGTACGGCTTCTTGTACGGGCAGGACGACACGCAGTACCGCCACGCGCGGCAGCGGTTCTGATCGATGAGCACAACGCCGTCCTCTTCCCGCTTGTAGCCCGCGCCACTCGGGCACGCGCCCACACAGGCTGCGTTGAGGCAGTGATTGCAGATTCGCGTCAGATACATCATGAACGAGTCGCGGAAGCTGAG
>CAZMPA010000140.1:0-6142 GCA_964567915.1 uncultured Isosphaeraceae bacterium
GCAGGTAGCCCTGATCGTCGGCGTCGACGAGGATGCCGAGGTCCTTGATCCGCTCATGATCCTCCCGGACCGGCTTGTGTCCGCTCTCAGTGAGCATCTGGTCAACTCGACCCCACACGGTCTCGTAGTACTCGTCCGGAATGTGCAGGAAGTCAACACCACGGCGGCGAAGCTCCGCGACCGACTCCACGCAATCATTCGTGCGGAACGCCAGGTGCTGCACGCCGGGCGTCATGTCGTGCCACTCCAGATACTCCTGAATCTGGCTCTTCCTCTTGCCGGGGGCGGGCTCGTTGATCGGGAACTTGATGAGGTTGTTGCCTGATGCCATGACCTTTGACATGAGCGCCGAATACTCGGTGGAAATGTCTGCGTCGTCAAAGTGCTTGAACATCGCAAAGCCGAGCACGTTCTCGTACCAATCCACCCAGTGGTTCATCTTGCCGTCGTCGACATTGCCCACGCAGTGGTCGAGGAACATCAGGCCGCAGGGATTCTTGCGATTGTGCTCATTGATCGAAAGCCCGTCGACACGCCGAAAGCCGGGCTCGAAATCGCCGCCGCTCTTGACGCGGTCGATGGAATAGTCGCCGGTTCGGCTGACGAATGAGTGCACCGTCCGCCCATAGGTCTTGATGCCGGCCGTCGTCACGGTGCCGGTTTCGTCCGATAGTGTCAATGGTTCGTAGGCGGGTTCGGCGCCGTTGGCGATTGCCTGTTTCCAGGCGGCTTCGGCATTCTCCACGGTGAATGCGATGTCCTTGACGCCGTCACCGTAGCAGCGGACCTCCTCCGCGGCGGGGTCGTCCTTGGAGAGCGGTGTCTCCAGAAGCATTCGGATATTGCCCTGCGTCAGCAGGTATCGCGAGCGATCGCGACTGCCAGTGGTCAAATCAGCCATCTGCTCGATCGTGAAGCCGAACGTATAGGCGTAGAAGAATGCCGCCTGCTTCGCGTTGCCAACAAAGAAGCGGACGTGATCGACATCAATGAGTGACAGTGGATCGGTCGTGGTCTGGGTCTGCGGCAGGTTGGCAGTAGTCATGAGGGTCGTGCTCCAGATGTTGCTGCAGCCTCCGCTGCGGACCACCCATGATAGTGCACCCACGGATCTCTCTATCAGGATTCCAATTGGGCAATTCGGAGGGTGTTTGGCGAGATGCGGGGCTCAGTAGGTCAGCACGCTGTGTATCTGATGCGGCGCGATACGGGTTCCGCCGCCGAGCGTCACCAGCTCAATCAGCACTGTGATGCCCACGAGTTCGCCCCCCAGAGCGTCCACAAGCTGGCAACTTGCCTCCATGGTGCCGCCAGTCGCGATGAGGTCGTCTACGAGCAGGACCCGCTGGCCGGGGGTGATGGCGTCTGCGTGAATCTCAAGCGTGTCGCGGCCGTACTCGAGTTCGTAGTCCCGTGAGTGCGTCGCGGCTGGCAATTTTCCGGGCTTGCGGATTGGCACGAAGCCTGCATTCAGTGCCCGCGCCAGCAGTGTTCCGAAGATGAATCCCCGAGACTCGGCGCCCACGACGATGTCGACCCCGATATGGCGAAACGGATTCACCATGAGTTCCGCCGCCAGAGCCAGCCCGGCGCAGTCACGCAGGAGCGGCGTAATGTCCCGAAAGACGATGCCCGGCTGGGGGTAGTCGGGGATGTCGCGGACAAGGGCTCGAAGACGTTCGGGCATGTGTGCCTCCTTCCGGGCGTGCGGATCGTAGAATGCCCGGGCCATGCCTGCCAAGAAGGCCACCACGAAACTTGAGACCGTCGAGCCCTTGGGGCTCCGGGTGCTGCTTCGCAAGGACGAGGACCGCAAGCGGACCAAGTCGGGCATCCATCTTCCGGACAAGATCGAGATTCCCACCATCACCGGGCGGATCGTGGCCGTGAGCCGCCAGATCGAGTCTGACGAGGACTGGCCGCTGGCTCGCTACGACAAGGTGCTCTTCAATCCCAAGCACGCTGTGCCCGTGGACTTTGAGGGTGACAACCGCCTCTTTGTCGTTCCCATTGAGGACATCGTGGCGGTGTTCCGCCGCGAGGCCTGAGCCGGTGGGCACCGCAGGATTCAACCGGGTGGGGCGGGCCTGCGACGGGGCGGTCGACGTTTCCATTGGTGTGCCAGGATCCAAGAGTGTGTCCTGCCGGACGCTTGTGCTGGCGGCGATGGCCCGCGGAACATCTGAACTTGGCGGGCTGCTGCGTGGTGACGATACCGATGCGCTGGCGGGGGCCATTTCCGAACTTGGCGTGCCTGTGCAATTGGGAGATGCCCAGGCCGTCGTGGAAGGTGGGACGCCACTCTGTGGTGGTGGACGTACGCTGCATGTGGGCCACGGCGGAACGCCTGCCCGATTTCTGCTGGCCCTGGCTTCGGCGGCGGAGGGCGAGACCGCGATCGATGGAAGCGATCAACTCCGTTCACGTCCCATGGGCGACATGACGGGACTTTTGCGTGAGCTCGGCATCGACGTCGAAGACTTCGGGGACGCCGAGCATCTTCCGCTTCGGATTCGGGGTGGAGTCTGGAAGCGTGCGGATCTGGAAGTCGGCGCCACGGCCTCAAGCCAGTTTCTCTCGGCCCTCCTCCTGGTGGCGCCGACCATGCCTGACGGCCTGGAGCTGAAACTGCGTGCCGCCCCGACCAGCGCGCCCTATCTTGCCTTGACAATTGCGGAATTGCGGCACTGGGGTGTCGACGTGACGACCGGATACGGCGACGGGTATGCCGCCCGCATCAAAGTGCCTCACACGCCGCTGCAGGCGAGGCGACGTGTCGTGCCGCCGGATGCAAGTTCCGCACTCTTCTGGGCCGCCGCGGCGACCATTCTTCCCGGGTCCCGGGTGGTGTTGCCGGGCGTTTCTGCGAGCGATGGGCAGCCCGATGCGGCTGCGATCCCGGTCCTCGAGGAGATGGGGCTCGCGGTAACGCAGCAGGACGACGGGCTTGTCCTCCATGGCCCGCCCTCCATCCGATCAGTCGGCCGCATCGACTGCGCCCGGATGCCCGATGCGGCGCTGGCTCTGGCCGTGGCCTGCTGCTTTGCCGACGCCCCCACGCAGCTCACGGGGTTGTCGACGCTACGTCATAAAGAGTCCGACCGGATTGCGGCGGTCGCAGGCGAGTTCTCAAAGGCCGGCGGAGACGTTGCAGCGGTTGGTGACGATCTCATCGTCCGGCCCACTCCGCTCCCGGACACGCCAGTGACCATCGACACCTGGGACGATCACCGAATTGCCATGGCTGGCGCCGTGCTCGGGCTTCGCAGGGGGGGCGTGCGAATCGCGGATCCGGACTGCGTCGCCAAGAGCTACCCGGGCTTCTGGGGCGATTTGCTCGCCTTTGCTCCCCGGCCCGCCAGCGGGGATACTGCCTGACTATGGCACCCTTCTGGCATCTCGCACGGCGACTGCTCGACCGCCGCGGCATGTTGGTCGCGGCGGTGCTGCTGGCCTTTCTGTCCGCTGCCGGGCTTGGCGTCGGACTGCTGGCGCTGGGGCCGATGCTCGAGCAGATTCTGCACCCCGAAGCAGGTGAGGGGCTTCGCCATCTCGCAGAGACATTCAATGCCGAAGGTCGGGGTTGGCGCATTCCGGACGGCATCGTTGGCGTTCTTCCGGAGGATCGGTTCAATGGAGTCCTGCTGCTCATCGTGTTGATCTGGTGCCTGACCGTGGTTGGGGCCACGGCCAACTTTCTGCATCAGTATCTGAGCCAGACACTCGCAACCGTCACGATTGCGCGCATCCGTAAGGAATTGTTCGTGCATGTGCTGGATCTGCCGCTCTCCCGCGTCGTCCGAAGCGGATCGAGCGAGTATGTCTCTCGCATCATCCGCGACGCTGCCGCGCTCGAGTCCGGCTTCGTGGGTCTGCTGGGGAAGTCGGTAGCGCAGATCACCAAGGGGTTCGCCGCGATGCTCGTGGCTGTCGTCTTCGATTGGAAGATCGTCGTAGTGGCCATCATCGTCGGGCCGATCCTAGGCATCGTGCTTCGCAAGATCGCCAAGCGCATTCGTCGGGGGGCGCGAGGATCTCTGGCTGCGCAGCAAGACCTGCTGCGGCTCTCTGGCGAGCGGATACAAGGACTGCGTGCCGTCAAGACGAGCACCGCCGAGCCAACCGCCGTGGAGCAATTCGATGAGGCCAACCAGCGGGTGGTCCGCTACGAACTGAAGATGCGTACGGCCAAGGCGATGAGTTCGCCAATCATGGAGACGCTCGCCATCATCGTGCTGGGCGCGTTGGCGCTGCTCGCCGCCAACAGCATTCTCAAGGGCGACCTGCCCTTCGAGCGGTTCCTGCTGTCCATCGGTGCACTGGCGGTTGCCGGCGCATCGTTCAGACCGCTCGCCGCCGTCATCAATGACATCAGCGCGGCCGCGGCGCCAGCAAGCCGCATTCTGGATGTTCTTGGGGAATCCACCGAGAAGCGGGACGGCGTAGCGTTGCCCAGGCATGCCCGAACGCTGTCTATGGAGGCGATTACGTTCACATACCCGGGCGCCGAGCAGGCGTCCGTAACTGACGCAAGTCTCTCCATCACATTCGGCGAACATGTCGCCGTGGTCGGCCCCAATGGATCGGGCAAGACGACGCTTCTCAGCTTCGTGCCGCGGTTGCTGGCTCCCGATCAGGGCGTTGTTCGCATTGACGATGTGGACATCGCGACGGCGAGTCTGGGTGATCTTCGTGGCCAGATCGGAGTGGTGACGCAGGAGTCGTTCATAGTTCATGGATCCATCGCTGAGAACATTGCGCTCGGCAGGCCGAACGCGAGCCGGGACGACATCGTCGCCGCCGCCGAGGCCAGTTATGCCGCTTCGTTTATCGCAGACCTTCCGAAAGGGTACGAGACGGTGGTCAGCGAACACGGAGCATCTCTCTCGGGTGGGCAGCGCCAACGTCTTTCCATCGCTCGGGCGCTTCTCAGAAAGCCTGCGGTGCTCATTCTGGACGAGGCGACCAGTCAGGTGGACAGTGAGTCGGAGGCGGCCATCGCTGAGGCCATTCGCGGTATCAAGGGCTGCACGGTGCTCGTGATCGCCCATCGACTCGCGACCGTTCTCGACTGTGATCGAATTGTCGTAATGGACGAGGGCAAGATTGTGGACGTCGGGCCGCACGACGAACTGCGCTCGCGGTGCGACCTGTACGAACGGCTGATTCGAACGCAGCTGGTGGCGGTCGAGTCGTGAGCCCATGCCGGCCGCCCAGTGGCAGGGCAGGTGTGGCTGTGCTTCTGGCGTTGCTGCTGCTTGCGGCGGTGCTTCGCATGCTCATTGGGCGAGACCCGAATACCGGGCTGATCACACTCTCGTGGCCCGAGGCAAGTTTCATTGGATTCCGCTCTACGGCGATGTTTGTGGCGGCGCTTGTGGGCGGTGCGTTGGCGCTCTCCGGGACGCTGCTGCAGGCGACGCTGCGAAACCCCCTTGCCTCGCCCTCTGTGCTCGGAGTCAGTAGCGGCGCCGGGCTGGGTGTGATGGTGGCGTTGTTCATCGCGCATCAGATGGGGATTGAGGGCATGCCGTGGGGGATGCCCGCGATGCTCGGCGGCGCCTTTGCGGTGGGTGTCGTGCTCATGATCGGTGGCCGCGGCGGGTGGCCAGATCCGATCTCAACGATTCTCGCCGGCGTCATCGTGGCGACGATGTGCGGCGCGGGGATGGTGCTGCTTCAAGGCCTGGTGCCCGACGGGCTGCGTGGACGCTTTCTCGCGTGGGCGATGGGCACGATTCCGGAGTCGGTGCCGAGCGGCGGACTCACCACCCTGCTGCTGGCGCTTGCTGCCGGTACCGCGATCGCCTGTGCCGCGCACGGTCGGCTGGACGCCTTGCTGCTTGATCACGCCAGCGCTGTCACGATTGGCGCCGCGCCCGGCCCAACGCGGTTCCTGTGTCTCGCGGCCGCGGGTGTGCTGACGGCCATAACCGTCGCCCTGTGCGGGCCACTCGGATTCGTCGGTCTGGTCTCGCCGCACGTCGCTCGGAGTATGGTCGGCCCTGAGCACAGACTCCTGATTCCGGCCTCGGTCGCTGCGGGGGCTGCGCTGGTGTTGAGCGCCGACGTCGCCCGGCAACTCGTGGACTTGGGAACAGGTCGCCTGCCGGTCGGGGTGCTGACGACGCTCGCTGGTGGA
>CAZMPA010000141.1:0-6079 GCA_964567915.1 uncultured Isosphaeraceae bacterium
GGGCTGGTGATGCCAGGGCCGAAGCACTTCTTGTGCCACACATGACGGCGTATTGGCCATCCCAGTTGATTCAGGCCCTGAGCGATGGGCCGGTCTTGTTTTTGATTCTCGCCCTGATCTGGTGGCGACCTCGTAAGCCGGGGGTTGTTGGGGGATGGTTCCTGATTGCGTACGGGGTTCTTCGCATCCTGACCGAGCTCGTACGTCAGCCCGATGCGGGCGTGGCGGTTCTTGCGGGTTTGCAGCGTGGTCAGCTCTTGCGCGTTGCCATGATCATCTGTGGCATCGTTGTGATCTGGGTGTGCGCCAGAAGGACAACACCGGCGATTGGCGGGTTGGGGCCAGTCAAGCCTGCATGACTGACCACTCAGCGGTCAGTGCTTCGAGCACATGCTTGAGATTCAAACCTGCCTGACACTGCCGCTCTGCTTCTGCGATTCGGTCGATGATTCGGCAGGTTTCGTTGGTTGGCCGATGTCGAAGCGTTCGGCGGGCGTGTTCGCCGAGGATCCGCAACATCATTTCGGCACCATCCCGGTTGGCTGAGTCTTTGCTGGCGCGAGGATTCTCGGACACGACCGATTTTGACCACGCCTCGATCCGCTCGGACATGTCGGTCACCATGCCCTCGTTCCAATCTCCCTGGTCGAGTTTGGTGAGGATGGGATCCATCGCATGAATCCAATCGAGCAGATCCCGTTTGACAGCAAGGTCCGCCAGACCAGGTGCTCCGTCGGCGAACATCGCCAGCGGCGATCGATCTGCCGGGTCAATATTGGCTTGATCAAACCAACCCTCCATCTCTTCGCTCGTCAGTCTGCCGAGCCTAACATGCTGGCACCGACTTCGAATGGTTGGAAGCATCCGTTCTGGCCTGCTTGTTACCAGGAAGAGATATGTGGCCGCAGGAGGTTCTTCAAGCGTCTTGAGCAGCGCGTTTTGACCCGGCAGATCCAAACGCTCCGCTTCGTCGATAATGAAGACCTTTGCAGTTGCCATGACTGGCGTTCGATAGGCGGCAGCCTCATGTACGGTCCCATCCGATGTTCGCCCGCCCAGGATGGTCTCCCGAAGCAGATCGAGTGGAATATTCAGTTGCTTTCGCTCGCGGAGCCGCGGGTTGTTACTGGAGGCGGCGAGTTCACGGTGAATGACATGAAGGTCCGGATGCGTTCCTGCGTCAAGCAGGAGACCCGCCTTGGAGGCTGACACGTCGCCCAGCCCCATCCGGCTCCTGTCTGCACCGGGGTCCAGAAGCACCGACGCGACCGCAGACGCAACAAGTGATTTTCCAACTCCAGCCGGACCCGAGAGGATCCATGCGTGGTGAAGGCGGTCGTTCGCGAGCGCTCGCTGGAAGACATCCAATGCTTCGTCGTGGCCCAGGATCCGCTTCATTCGGGGAGAAGCGTAGTGGATTGCCGCGGCGTTTTGGGAGTGGGTCGGTAGGACGTGGACAAGTGCGGCCATGCTGACGGTCAATGCCATATCCCAACGACAGTCATCCGCCAGAGCGATCCGGCGTGTGCACCGTGATCGCGGTGTCATGGATCGTTGGCTCGCTCATTGGCCTTGCGTATCCGCTCCCATGGTGGATATGGGTAGCTGCGGCCGTGGCACCGATTGCGTGGATTCCAGCGACACTCGGCATGCATGCGCGCAGAACTCGGTTTTTCTGGGTCATCGTTCCACTTCTTCTGGCATCTGGCCGAGCGGCGCTCGAGGACCAGACGGTGCCAGATGATCACCTTGCCCAGTGCTTTGGCCAGTCCCATACCGGCCCGGTCCGCGTTCAAGTGGTTGTTGAGCGGACCATTCGGCGAGGATTGTTTGCGGGTCGGGCGAGATCAACACAGTTGTCGTGTGGATCCTGGATTCCTGTTCGCGGTGAGGTGGTTGTGAGTGGTTGGGAGGATTCGGTACGACCCGGAGCAATGGTGGAAGTCTTTGGACGCGGCCGCACAACTCGGTATCAAGGTCGATGGTCTGTCTTTATAGAGGTGTTTGACCGGGCTCAGGTTCATCAGGTCAAGCATCCGAGCCTATTGGATACCTGGCTCTCAAACATGCGTACTGGTACCCGCATGGCAATGGTGGCTGCGCCTGTGAGACAAGACGAGCGGTCTTCTTTGATTGCGGCGATCACGCTTGGCGATCGAGATCACATGTGGTCACGAGTGGCGACTCCATTCCGGGCTACCGGAACGGCTCACCTTCTTGCTGTCAGCGGGCTGCACCTGGCGATTCTCTGCGGACTCATTGTGTTCATATCAAGGTGGATTGGCGGAACTCCTCGACGCACCTTCTTACTCGTGATTCTCATAACGCTCGTTCTTATGACTATCGGAGACGTCAGAACTCCCCTCGCAAGGGCGGGCATCATGGTGGTCATCGCGTCAACCCTCCTGGTGTGCCGGTGGCGGGTATCGGTCGGCACCCTATGGTCGATCGCCGTGCTTGTGGTTCTCTGGGAGGACCCCCTGGCGGTTTCGGACGTGTCATTCCAGTTGAGTTTCTCGGTGGTTGCCGCGCTGGTTTGGGTGCTTCCCGTCTGGTCAAATCGGACTGCCGTTTCTGGAGCACCGCCCCTGCGTGGCGTGATGGCGGCTCGTGTGGCCGTAATGGCTTGGCTGATCGCGTCACCAATCGCGGCACATCACTTTGGCATGTTCAGCCCGATTGGTATTCCAGCAACCCTACTTCTGACACCGATCGTTGCCGCAATCCTGTGGTTTGGGTATCTCCGACTCCTGGTATGTTGGTGTGACCCAGTCGACTTCATCGTGGGTTGGGTGCTGGACGCATTTGCGTCGGCCCTATGGTGGTCGGTGGACATGCTGGACACCATTCCCACAACACCGATAGAAACTGCTAAACCCGGGTGGACATGGGTCGTTTGCGTGATCGCGGCGTCAGTCTGCATGGTTTCGGCGCAGTCGGTTGTGCTGCGGAGGTCTGCAGGTCTGTTGGTCGTCTCGATGTGGTTCGGCTTGCTCTGGATCGACATACACTTGCCGCCATGATTGTTACGCTTATCACCGCCTGCGTCTGTTTCACGGAACCAAGTGTGTTTCCTGAGATTGGACTGGAGCCCGCGCTTCCGGGCCGGTCGTTTCGCGAGCCCGTACAAGTGCTCACCATTCCAGGTACTACTGATGCGATTGCCGTTGTGGAGCGTGGTGGTCGTGTTGTGAACGCTCCCTTTGACAGTACTGCCAAGCAACACACTTTTCTGGACTTGAGGGGACGCCTGACAACCCGCAACAGTGAAGAGGGACTCTTGTCGATTGCGTTCCACCCACGGTGGCCAGATACCAGACAGGTCTATGTGTACAGATCTCGAAAGACGCCTAGAAGAACCGTCCTCTCTCGCTTCTCAGCTTTCAAGGAGGATGGTTCGGTTGATGTGGAGAAGGAGGAAGTGCTCCTTGAGATCGAGCAGCCATGGGGGAATCACAACGGCGGCACGGTCCTGTTTGGGCCGGACGGCATGTTGTATCTCTCCGTCGGAGATGGCGGGGCAGCCAATGATCCACATGGTGCCGGACAGCGCCTGGACACACTTCTAGGGAAGATTCTGCGTTTGGATGTGTCCCGGTCTGAAGGCGAAGCCCCTTGTGTTGTTCCGCCGGACAATCCCTTTGTCGGAGTTGCTGATGCCAGACCCGAGATCTGGGCGACTGGTCTTCGCAATGTCTGGCGTATGTCCTTCGATCCGAAGACGGGGGACTTATGGGCCGGCGATGTGGGCCAGAACGCGTGGGAAGAGGTGGACATCATTGAGCGTGGTGGGAACTACGGATGGAACGAGCGTGAAGGGATGCATCCATTCAAGCCAGGTGGCAATGCGTCACAGAGCTTTGTGGAACCCGTGTTTGAATACGGTCGTGGCTTGGGCGGATCCATCACGGGAGGGCACGTCTACCGTGGAGTCGAGTATCCACGTCTGGATGGGCTGTACATCTTCGGCGACTACATGAGCGGAAGACTGTGGGCGCTTGCCCGCGATGCCGACGCTGGTGTGCAGTCACAGGAGATTACGCCGAAAGACCGGGGATACCCAAGTTCATTCGGTGTTGGACCGGACGGAAGCATTCTGATGTGCGCATTCTCGGCGCCATATCAACGTACTGGTCGAATCGTCCGCTTGGTACCGCGTGGCAACACCAGTCAGCCCAAGTGACTGGTCAGGGCACGCTGCTCTGGACGTCATCAAGTGCACGACCAATGACTGAATGGCCCTCCAGAGTCAGTCTTGGAATCTGCCGACCTTCCAGGATAACTGCCGGCATGTGAGGGAAACTGTGTCGCTTGAACTCCGCGACATCCTGCTCAATGAGATCGTCGACACCAATTGAGTTGAGAACATTGGCGAATTCGGCGGCGTCAATCCCCATTTTCACGGCCTGTTGAATCATGTCGGCATCGGTCATCTCATCAAGGACCGGCCCGTTCTGAATCAGCCAGAACGCCATCTCGAAGTGTGCATCATCACCGCCGACAAGACCCGCGGCCTTGGCGGCGCGGGCGGCCAGACAGGACCCCTTTCGGCTCTGGAGACGAGCTGGAAGGTTTGGATTGCAATCGTGATTGAGCGGGTTGACCCGAAGCACCATGTCGACGGGTCCATTCTCATCTTCCCACTCCATCAGATCATGAAGAAACACAGCGGAGTTGGGAGAGATGAAGTCAACAAAGGCAGTCATCCTGGGCGCCTTTCCCATAGCGTCCGGCCGTCTGAAGTCACGGTTTGATGAGCGAATCGTCCTGACGCGTCCATCCTTCCAGTCTGCGATGTACTTGTCGATACCCGCGGGTGGCGCCACAACACTCCGTTGCTGGCGACCAGATGCAATGGCGTCTGCGACCGAATTGACAGTATGCGTGAGGCTCGTGGGGAGCATGTGCCACTTGAGCTCCACGCCGTTGATAAAGATCATTGGTGTATAGAAAAGCCCAAGCTCGATGCCATCCTCGATGTCCCGGTGAATAAGGTCGAGCGTTTCATCGCCCAACATGACTTCGGTGAACTCCTGCCGATCAAACCCCATCTCTTCGACGAGTGCCGGGACTCTGTTATCAGCGAACAGTCCCTTGTGCTCAAAGAGCCAGTGGTGCATTTCCCAGAATTCGTCCTCGCCCCCAAGAATTCCAGCCGCCTCGGCCGTCCTCGCGGCAAAGCAGGCGTTCGCGTGCATGGTTCGGGAGATGTTGGGATTGCAGTCTGTGCAGTATGGGAAGTGCTTGACAGATAACGACACATCATCACGTTGTGCCATGACTTGTTGTAATTCACTCTCAAACTTTCGGCAGTCCGGGCACTGATAGTCGCCGATCATCACAACTTGTACGGCAGCATCCGGATCACCAAGTGTCCAGCGGGTTGCAAGAAGATCACGAGCAGGTTCCTCGGCTGGATCTGATTGCCTGACTTCTGATTCAGAAGGCGTGTCAGCGGCTGGAACGTCAGGAACGGTCGGTTCGGCTGTGGGCGGCACATCCTGCCCCTGAGCCAGAACATCTTCAATGAACTGCCGCTCGGTGTCCTCGGCAGCCTCCTGGGTTCGCACATTCTGAACGAGTTGACCCCCCGCAAGCAGAACGGTTGCGATGAGGAAGCCCGCTGTTCCCGTTCTCAGAGCGCTGAATGACGTCGTGGAGCCAACGCACAATTCCACAGCAACCAGGAACGCGAGGTTCGCCAGATGGGCGCCGAGGCAGTACGGGCAGATTGACCCCTTGGAGAGCATGAGGAAGATGAATCCGACACTCATGAGCCCGCCAAAGCGAACCAACCAGCGAAACAGCGGGGTGACACCCTGTTTGCTCGCCACCCATCCGACCGCCAGACCGACGAACCACGCCAGACCAAGGAAGGAAACGGGCCAGTTCAAGAACGGAATCTGACCCCAAGGGCCGTTGGTCAACTCGTCACAAGCGCTGGACGGGCCGCAGCCCGGCAGGGACTGGTCAATGAGCCCCAACTTCTTTATTTTTTTTATTGATTCGTATACCACGGAGATCTACACACACACCATGCCAAATGCCCACATCGGGCTCACTGGCTGTGGAGCGTCCC
>CAZMPA010000142.1:0-6055 GCA_964567915.1 uncultured Isosphaeraceae bacterium
GCAGGCATGTGCTGGTGGGCGACCGGGATTGAGGGCATGCGGACGGTGCTGCTTCAGGGGTCCGTTCCACTGGCGGCGGCCGACGGCATGGCGTGGTCGCTCATCGTGCTCATTCTGTCCTGGCTGGTCATCGCGCGAGGCCAGCCCGTCGCGGATGTACACCCAGTGGAAGTGGGCGGCGCGCCGGATCCACTCCTGTCATCAGATGCGCTCCGCATGCTTGCATGCGGGCTTGTCGCCGTTCCGGTCGTCTGGGCGATTGCAGTGACCGACCTCCGAGGCCAGTCGGTGATCGCGACGGCGGTGGGCGGTATCGCTGCCGGTGTCGTCGCCCGCATGGCCTCGCCCCATGTGCAGCCAATGCTGCTGCCGGTGGGCGTCGTGCTTGCCGGAACCGGCGCCTTGTGGGTGGTCGGCATGATGCTGCCCGAGGACGTTGCCATCGCATGGGCTCGAGCCGATCTTCCAAATCTCGCCAGGCCGGCGCCGGTCGATTGGGCGGCTGGGGCACTGCTGGGGGCCCCGCTTGGCTTTCATTGGGGTGGGGCGTTTCTCAAGCACGAGGGCGAGTCCGTCGCAGCGTGACCGTACCATGCGGCTTGGACTGGGGAGCACCATGATTGACCGCGTAACGCGTACCAGCACAGTCGCCCGAAGCGCTGCCGGCGGGCTCGGGTCGGCATTGGCCCAGTTGTGATGGGCGACGTCAACATGCGGTCCGCCAAACCCCGCCCGCTTGGTACGTGGGCCGTTGTGCTGGGCACGCTGATGGTCGCGCTCGCGTTCTTCGATGCCGCGTGGGGTCTGGCGACCGTGGCGCTCGGTGAGCAGTTGCAACTGATCGCCGGAGATCTTCATGAGAACAGCCTCGGGATGGCGGTTGGACGCATCGTGCACTTTGTCACGTTCGGCGTGCTGACCGTCAGCGGCGTCGAAACCGGCGAACACGCCAAGGCCTTGCTCGAGATGTTGCCTCGACCAAACTACCTGGTAGAAGTCGGCTGGGTACGGGTTGGCATGTCGGCCGCAGCAGCGGCCTTTGGCGTGGCACTGGCCAGACGGCTGCGGTGGTCGCTGTGGCTGGTCGTTGCGTGGTCCGGCGTCTCGCTCTTCTGGACCATCTGGTCCACCGTGCGGACGTGGTCGGTCACCGTGGACAGCCTCGGTGATCCGACACAGGGCGAGAGCCTACCGATGTTCGCTGCGGAACTTTCCGTTCACTTTGTGTGGCCGCTCCTGCTCGGGCTCCGGTGCGGCTTGGCATTGGTGAAGCCGAGATGACCGTGCCGGCCCGGGCGACCCTGCCGCTTGAGTCGGACCGACCGATGGCGTCGGGTTGGATTTTCATTGGGATTCTCCTGCTGATTGCAGCCCGCTTCCTCGTAGGAAGCGCGGCGGTCTTCCTCTCGCTCCGCGGCGGGCACCACGCACCGGTCGGCACGTTCTATGGATTTCTCGCGGGCTTCGCCTGTGTGTTGGGCGTCACCGCAATCTGGGGCGGCGCCCTGCAATTGTCGCGGCGATGCAAAGTGCCTCGGCGTGCAGCGGAACTGCCCGAATGGTTGCAGCCGCTCAAGAGGCTTCGATGGCGGCGGCGGCGGGGCCGCTATCCATCGCCCCACGCGGCTGATCTTGCGGCGGCCGGACTGCGGGTTGTCCTGGATGACCGCCTGGCCCGCGAACTTGAAGCCGTTGAAGTCCCCGGCGGCCTCGTGGAGCCGACGCGCATCCACGCCACCCCGGCCACCACGCTGCTGATGGCGGTCATTTCGTCTGTGATGTTTCTGCCCATTGGGATTCTGATGTTCGGTCTGCTGCTCTTGCAGTTTGGGCGAATGTCCGGCGGCGCCGTCGTCGTGACCGTGATTGGCATCGTCGTCCTGGGGCTCGTGCTGTCACCGCTTGCCCGCTGGGCGCCGGTTCGGAGGCGGCTACTGGCGTTGCCACTTCCCCCACGACTCCTCGGACGGGGCCAACGCGCCACGGTGGGGCCCGGGTGGATTCGAGTTGGCCCCACTGTCTGGCACGTCGGGCAAGCGGTGCTCATCGTGCGGCGGTATCAAGGGGCAGCGGTGAGCACGGCGGTGCAGGCCATGGTCTGCGGCGTGGCCGGGACCCTGACGCTGGAGTTTGCTGGCACCCCGGATCCGATGCTGCACGCATTGTGGCGTGGCTGGATGTGTCCGGACCCTCGGCCGGAGTTTGCAGCAGGGGACCTGTCTGACGCCACGCTCTGATGCACGTGGTTGCCTGCTAGGATCCGCCCCCATGTCAGACCGAATCGGCTCTCCATCCAAGTCGTGCGCCTGCTGGGCGCCGGTCGTCGGGACCATGCTCATCCTGATTGGCCTGTTTGATCTCGGGTTTGGCTCGGCGCTCGCGGCGGCGTCCATCGAACTCGGCCATCTGGCCGGTGCGATCGAAGCAAGCAGTGGGTTGATCAAGGTTGGTCACGCGCTGTCGCAGGTGACGGGGGGGCTGTTGCAGTTCGGGTCGGCAGAGCAGGGCACGGTGGTGAAGGAACTGCTCGGGGAATTGCCGCCCGTGTGGGTCTCCATGCTGCTGGCAATCGGCCGCGTCATCCTGTCGCTCGCGGCGGTGTTGCTTGGCATCGCGCTGGCGCGTCGCACGCGGCGGGCGCTGCTGCCGCTCAGCCGGTGGGCACTGATCGCCTGCGGGTGGGGCGTCATCTCGATGCTGTTCAGCATCGGGCTGTATCAGTTCATTGGCCGGACGACGGGCGTTGCAGCTGCGGGCATGACCGTCACGCTGGACTTGCTCCTGCATGTCATCTGGCCGCTGGTCGTACTCTACCGAATACGCATTGCCTGAGAGCGGACTGCGATGGTCTTATCGGACGGTGGGATGGGGGAAGTCAGCATCCGCTTTGGCAATGTCAGATCTCGGTGTATGCTGAAAGCCGTGACCCTGCGAGGAAGCCTGTTTCTGTTGTGCCTGCTGACGCTCTTTGCGGCCCCTCGCGGCCTCGGAAGTGGCAAGGCGTGCCATGAGTCCGGCAGCGAGCACACGCATGTGCATACCCATGGCGGGCACACGCACAGTCACAGCCATACGCCGACCCGGCACGTCAGAGCGGCCTCATGCAACCTCGCTGACGATGCACATGAAGATGAGGACCATCATCACTGGTGCCAGCAGCACCATGGTCACTGCCACATCTGCTCCCACGGCGTGGTCGCACGGATGCGGACAGCGGTCGAGTCTTCGACGGCCTCGGCCCCTGGGACCCCTGCGGCTGCTTCACGGTCGCCGCGGATTGCGCCGCCGGTGCTCCACCTGCACACCGCGTCCCGGCCTCCGGGTCACTTGAAACACGTTCGATCGGTCGTCCTTCGCACCTGATTGCCCCTCCATTTGCACATCGTGCTGCCGCGTCCTCTGCGACGTGGCAGGTGATCGTTTTGCATCTGTACATGGAGCAATCCTGTGGCGTCCCTGTCATTCGGGCCCACCTGTGCTGCGGCGCTGCTTGGCGTTCTGGCACTGGCTGCGGGCTGCCAACACTACGAGCCGAGGCCTCTGGACCTCGATGGGCACAGCGATGCCTGGCGTGGCCGCGCGGCGGGCGACGATTCTGTTCGTGCCTTCGCCGATCAGCTTGCGGTGTTGGGCCAGTCGTCCGGATTCGACCTCTCAGATGGGCTCGACCTCGCGGAGGCCGAGGTTGTTGCGTTGGTGTACAACCCCGATCTTCGCCTGGCGAGACTTCGGGTGGGCGTTGCGGCTGCAACCGTTGAACACGCAGAGGTCTGGGCCGACCCCGAATTCTCGCTTGATTTTCTGCGCGTCACCGAGGCGGTGGCGGACCCGTGGGTCATCACGCCCGGGCTCGCGCTGACGATTCCCATTTCCGGCCGGCTCGAGGCGGAGAAGGCCCGCGCGGATGCTGCGCTGCGTAAGTCCCTGATCGAGGTGGCAGAGGAGGAGTGGGCCACACGCCTGCGGCTGCGGCGCGCGTGGGCTCAATGGTCGGCGGCCGTCTTTCGAGGGGAGCAGATCGAAGCGCTGCTTGCGACCATCGAACCACTTGCTCTTTCGACGGGCAGGCTGGCCCGCGCTGGCGAGTTGCCATCAACCGAGGCTGGCCTGTTCGCCATCGAGCAGGCAACGCAGCGGCAGGCGCTCACGCATGCGCGGGGCGAGGCCACTGAGTGGTTGCACCGCATCAGAATGCTCATCGGCCTTGCCCCCGACGCGCCACTGCAGTGCACACCAACGCTGTATTCTCAGGCCGGACGCGACCCGCGGATCGCAGACTGCCTCGGGATCGCGCGGCTGCGTGAAGCCTATGAGATTGCGGAACAGACCTTGCTTCGTGAGGTCCGCCGCCAGTATCCGGATCTGGTCATCGGCCCGCTGTATGAAAGTGATCAGGGGCAGTCGCGGATCGGTTTCTTCGGTGCGTTGCCGCTGCCTGTGTTCAATGGCAATCGACAGGCCATCGCGGAGGCACGTGCCGCGCGTGAGGTGGCCCGCGCTGCCTATGAGATCGAATACGAACGCTTGGCGGGAAGCCTTGCAGTCATGCGGGCGCGGTTGGAAACGGCGCGAGCAGCCCGGAAAGCGATGGAAGGGGATGTGGTGCCACTGGTGGATCGGCAGCTTGATGCCGCTCGCCGAGTGTTTGAACTCGGGGAGGGTGGCACGCTTGTATTGCTCGAAAGTCTCGTGCAGGCGGGGCGGGTGCGGCTCGCGCTGATCGATGCCCGCTTGAGCGAGATGCTCGCGACGACAGATGTGGCGAGTCTGTCAGTGCCGGCTGGAGTGCCTGGGCCGCAGCCATCTGTCTCGCCCGCGGTGTCAGAGCCGGTCATCAATGCTTTGGAGGTTGTTCCATGAAACGCTGCGTACTTCTCTGTGGCTTTGCGCTCACGCTCGCTGCCTGCAGCGACCGAGACGATGGCCGGCATCAGCCCGCGAAGCCGCCCCCTTCGCCGACGAATCGCATTGAGATCCCCCCAACCGTGCGGTCCAATCTCGGCATGACCTTTGCAGACGTGCAGCGTCGAACGGTCGAACAGACGGTGCGGATTCCTGGTGCCTTTGAGCTGCTCCCGCAGGCGAGGCGGGAGTACCGTCTGTCGCTTCCTGGAACAGTACATCTGGAGGTGGCGCAGTATCAGCCCGTGCAGCCCGGTGACCTGCTCTATCGCGTCCGCTCCCCGAAGTGGCCGGAATTGCAACACGAGATCATCGAAGGCGAGCAGGGCATCGCAATGGCTCAGGCGCAGAGCGCGGTCGCTACTGCGAGCGTGGAGGAAGCCGCCGCGAAGGCGGGCGTCCTGCGAGGGCGTCTTGAGGCGCTTGAGGCAGCCGGCGTCCGCAATGCCGAACTTGCCGCCAAACTGGAAACGCTCCTCGCGGCAATGCCTCGGCTCCGCGCCGAATTGGGCGCGGCCGAGACGGCCCTGGCAAATGCCCGTCGGGGCCGCGAGCACGCACTTCATCGCGCGTCGTCGGCAACAGGCATCTCCGAGGAGCGATTGGCGTCGACCGTCTCGGGCCATCCGGCCTATCGCGACATTGACTTGATCGATGTCACCGCTACGGAGCCGGGCGTTGTCGAAACGCTTGCAGTATCAGACGGAAGCTACGCGGAGGCCCCCGCCATGGTCCTCTCGACGGTTCAGCCCGAACGGGTACGACTGCGAGGTACGGCGATGCAGGCTGATCTGCCGCGGATCGGCTCGTCGCCCAGCGGCAGCATCACGTCCTCCAGCACGTCAAACACCGACGAGTTCGTTGAGGCAGACGTGGTGTTTGGCCTCGAAGCCGATCCGGCGCACCGCACGATCTCGGTGCTGGCGACGCCAACAGCGCATCAACCCTGGATGCGGCCGGGCGTGGCGGCGTTTCTTGAACTCGCGGGCGAAGGTGGGGCAGCTCCGACGCTGGCGATTCCCATGGCGGCAGTAGTCAAGGACGGCACGACCCACGTCTTCTTCCGCAGAGACCCCGCAGACCCGCACCAGGCCATCCGCGTGCAGGCGGACCTCGGCAAAGACGACGGCAGATGGGTCGTCATCAGGAGTGG
>CAZMPA010000143.1:0-6019 GCA_964567915.1 uncultured Isosphaeraceae bacterium
GGTCGGCCGCCATGGTTGCGCTGGGGCTGGCGGAGGTCTGGGTCCTGTTCCTGGCGATGCGTGTCGTGCTCGGGCTGGGCGAAGGCGTCAACTTCCCGGCCATGAATCGCGCGGTCGCCGATTGGATGCCCCCGCGGATGGCGGGCCGCGCGGTCGGCATCATGGTGGTGGGCGTGCCGGCGGCCCTTCTGATCGGGGGGCCCCTGCTCTCGCACCTCATCTCCGCGTTCAGCTGGCGATGGGCCTTCATCATTCTGGCTGTCGGGAGCGGGCTTCTGGCCATCGCCCTGCCGCTCATGTACCGGCGGCCTGCGGGGGCATGCGCTTCGGAACGGCCACGGCATGATTGGTGGCGGCTGCTCAAAAACCAGACGCTCCTGGCGACGTCGTGGTCCTTCTTCGCCTTCGGCTACGTCCTGTGGTTCGGCATCACCTGGATTCCGGGCTACTTCGAGCAAACCTACGGCATGGAACTCACGAAGATCGGCTGGTTCAGCACCCTCCCCTGGGGCCTCGCAGTCATATTGATTCCATTAGTGGGCTGGTATTCCGACCGACGCATGGTCACGACGGGCAGTATCCGATCGGCCCGCGTCCATCCAATCTGGTTCTTCCAGTTGATCGGGGCGCTGTGCTTCATCCCTCTCATCTTCACACACAATCAGAATCTGGCCATCCTCATGCTGTCGCTGGGGATCGGCTTCTCCATGGCGGCGAACGCGCCGTACTATTCGATCTGTACTGACCTCTTCCCCGGCGATGCTGCAACGGCGACGGGCATCATGGTGACGTGCTTCTCGATCTCGGGGCTGACGACTCCACTCCTGACCGGTTGGTTGACGGACAGCTTCGGCGGATTCGACGCAGCGTTTGCGGCGCTGGCCGCATTCGTCGTCACCGGCGCCCTCGGCATGCTGCTCTTCGCGAAACCGCACCAAGCCGGCGGTGACAGCGACTGCAAGGTGGACCCATGACCGACCTGAACGTGCTCCGCGAAGAAATCGACGATCTCGACGAGCAACTCGTTCGTCTGTTGAGCGCCCGAGCGAAAGTGGTGGAAGACATCGGCCGCGTCAAGCGGGGAGACGGAACGCCCGTCTACGCGCCGCACCGCGAACGAGCCGTGCTTGATCGCATTCGTGAACTCAATCCGGGGCCACTGTCCGGCCGAACGCTTGAGGCGATCTGGCGTGAGTTGATGTCGGGCAGTTTCAGCATTGAGCAGGGTCTTCGCATCGCCTGGCTCGGCCCACCCGGATCATTCAGCCACGTCGCGGCGACCCGGCACTTTGGCACGTCGGTCGATGGTGTTGAAACACCGGACATCGAAACCGTGTTTCGAGAGGTCATCTCGGGAACAGCGCACTACGGGCTGGTGCCGTGGGAGAACTCGATCGTCGGCGGGATCACCGACACACTCGACGCATTCGTCGAGTACGAAGCGGCCGTGTGCGCCGAGTCGCTCATTGAGGTCTCACACTGCCTGCTTGCAAACTGCGACCTCGGCGACATCACAAAAGTGGCGTCCAAGCCACAAGTGCTTGCCCAGTGCCGGAAGTGGACGGCGCAGCACCTCCCTGGCGTGGAACTGGTTGCGACGGCGTCGTCGGCGGCAGCCGTGGCGATTGCCTCACAAGAATCCGGAGTCGCGGCGATCGGCTCGCGGCTCGCCGCCTCGATCTACTCGGTCAACGTGCTGGCCGAACGCGTGGGCGACAAGCCCGACAACGTCACGCGATTCCTCGTCCTGGGTCGGCAACGTCCGGACCGAACCGGGAACGACCGCACGTCCATCATGTTCGTCACGAAACATGCGCCAGGCGCGCTGGTCGATGTGCTCGCGGAGTTTCGGGACGCCGGCGTCAACCTCAGCCACATCGACAAGCGGCCAAGTGGCCGAGTCAATTGGGAGTACACGTTCTTCATCGACGCGGACGCGCACCGCGATGACGAGCATCTGGCTGGCGCGGTCGACCGAGCCAAGCAGCATTGCATCCTGCTGCGGGTACTGGGCTCCTATCCGAGGGCTGAAGGCGTTCTGTAAGCGCTCGCCCACGCCTTCGGGTACCTTGGGTGCGACCCGCATGCTTGACGTCACCCATACCACGACGGCCCTGCTGCACGGACTGCACGCCGACGACAGCGACGCGGCGTGGGAGGTGCTCGATCGCCGGTATCGCCCCATCATCATCGGCATGGCGGTACGGCTGGGTCTGACCGAACAGGATGCGTCAGATGTTGCGCAGGAGACAATGCTCCGCGTCATTGCCGAGTACAGGGATGGACGATACGACCGCGACCGGGGTCGCATGCGTTCATGGATCCTCGCCATTGCCCGCACCAAGATTGCTGACACACACCGCAAACGCGGTGTTCGCAAGGAGGCCCGCGGCGAATCAGCGCTGATCACGGTGCCGACGGAAGGTGAATTGGAGGATATCTGGACGTCGGAACGCCGTCACGTGATTCTTCGAGAAGCGCTCGCCGACCTTCAGGCAAAGTCAAAGACGGCGGACAAGACGATTCTCGCCTTCGAGATGCTCGTCTTCCACCGCAAGCGGGCGCCTGAAGTGGCAGCCGAACTCAGCATGACCGAGAACGACGTGTACCTCGCCAAGAGCCGTGTCGCCAAGCGGCTCAAGGAAACGGTGCAGCAGCTTGAATCGCTCTATGACGAGGACGGCCCGTGAGCCCGTCGCCCCCCCGCCGACCGACCCCCGAAGAGATTCGGACGATCGCGCTCGGGGGCACGATGTCTGTCGACATCCAGCGGTTTCTGGCCGAAGTCGACGACGGCGCCGTCGCTGGCGAGATTGAACGACAGCGACAATTGGATGTGGATGCCACCGTCGGCACGCACGCGGCGGGTACCTCCGAGGATCGCTTCCTGGATGAATTCGCCGCCGCGCACAAGGCGGGCGTCTTTGGAGGCGGGTCGATCGTCGAAGCGCCCCAGGCGGCAGGGTATGAGATCGAGAAGGAGCTCAGCCGCGGCGCGCAGGGGGCCGTGTTTCTTGCGAGGCAAACCGCCACGCGACGCCAGGTGGCGCTCAAGGTGCTCTTGCGCGGCGCATTCGCCTCGGAACGACAGTTGATTCGCTTTGAGCGAGAAGTCGAGATGGTCGCCGCGCTCAATCATCCCGGCATCGTCACGGTGTACGACAGCGGCACGACTCCCAACGGACGCGCCTGGCTGGCCATGGAATTCGTCGACGGCGAAACGCTGGACGGATGGCTCGGCCGGCGAGACGGCCGAGACACCGCCGCCAAGCGGCGTCTGGTCGCAGAGTTGATCGCGAACGTCTGCGACGCCGTCGCCGCCGCGCACATGAAGGGCGTGATCCACCGTGATCTCAAGCCAGACAATGTGCTCGTGGACGCAAGCGGCGGCCCCCACGTGCTTGACTTCGGTCTGGCCAAACCGGTGGACGACTCCGAGTGGGACTCATCCCGCATCGAAGTCACCACGGCCGGCGAGTTCATGGGTACCTTCGCGTACGCATCTCCCGAACAGGTCTCTGGCGATCCCGACCGCATTGATGTTCGAACCGACGTGTTTGCGCTTGGCGTCATTCTGTATGAAGCGCTTCTGGGGTGCCGCCCGTATCAATTGGAAGGGCCGATTGCCGACGTGGTTCGCACCATCGCGGAAGCCATCCCGACACCCCCTCGCAGTGTCGACCCCACACTCGACCGCGACCTCGAGACAATCCTGCTTCGGGCGCTCGACCGCGAAGCCGACCGGCGATACCAGGGACCGGCCGATCTGGCACGGGATCTGCGGCACTGGATGCGAAACGAACCGATCGAGGCCAGACGCGACGACGCGTGGTACGTCGCTCGGAAGTTTCTCAAGAGACACTGGCTCCCGGTCGGGCTTGGCGCCGGTGCTGTGGCGTTACTCGTCGCCTTCGGCATCACCATGTTTGTCGCATGGGGCCGGGAAGCAGCCGCCAACCAGCGTCTTCGCGGCACAGTCGGCATGGTTTCGAGCGTCCTCGGCGCAGCCGACGCAGAGAACATCGACCAAGCAATGGCCGCGGGAAGCATGGATGAGATGCTGCAGCGATGGCTGAAAGTCGTCGACAGCGATCTGATCGAGTATCCGGAGATCGCCGCGGCCGTTCGGCTGGATCTCGCCGAGAACCACATCGGCAACGCCCGCTGGGGCGACGCCGAAGCCGCCATTGAAGCTGCGGCGGCCGGGCTGAACCTCTCAACGGACACGCCGAGCGCCACAGCGGGGCGGCTGCTGCACTTGCGGGGCAGACTTCGATACAAGGAGGCCGACTACGAACGGGCCGTCGCCGATTACGGCGCTGCGTTGGCGCACAGGCGGGCCACCGCTCCGAACAGCGAAGAGACGGCGGTCACCATGCACCACCTCGCAGCCTCGCTCTTGCGGGCAGGACACGACACCCAGGCGGCCGAGCAGTTTGATGAAGCGCTCACAAGACATCGGACGCTCGTGCGTGATGCCAGAGGTGAGGTTGATGCCAGACGACGCCGCATCGAGTTGAGCAATGTCCTCAACAGCATCGCCGTCGGGCACGTGGTCGATCGGCCCGAAGCGGCCCTGCCCCACCTGCGTGAGGCGGTTGCGCTCGTGGAGATTGACTCAGAAGACCCGAGCAGAGACTGGCGAGTCGCCGCCCTGCGGCACAACATCGGCGACTGCCTCGCGCGGCTGGGAAGGTTGGACGAAGCGGAAGCTTCGCTGCAGGAAGCGCTGCGGGTCAAACGTCTGCAGGGCAGCAGGACGTCCATGGGCAATACCGAGGCCGCGCTCGCCAGACTCGCACTGGCCCGAGGCGACACCACCGCCGCACGCGAGCACCTCGCACACGCCAAGGACCTTCGCAGTGGCCGCCTTCCGGAGGGGCACCCCTCCTACCGCGACGAGCGGCTCATCGCGATCGAGGTTGATCTTCGGGCCGGCCGGCTTGGGGAGGCCGAAGCCGCCATCGCCACAGAACGCAATGGCGGCGGCGTACCGCCTCGCGTTGATGCGACGCTTCTTCGACTGGAGGGCTCGTGTGCGGCGGCGCAAGGCGATCTGGGCACGGCCGAAGTCAGGTTGCTCAAGGCGATGGAGATGTTCAGAGCCCATGCGGGCGAGCGAAGTCCGCAGGTGCGAAAGTGCGCAGCGTCGCTCGCTTTGCTCTACGAAGCGACAGGCGACCCCGCCGCGGCCGCGCAGTATGAAGATCGCGCCAAACCGCCCGCTGAAATCAATGCCGGCGGCGACGGCGGCCGATAGCGGCCAGACCAAGCAACGCCAGTCCACCAGGCGCCGGCAAAGAGCCAACACCTGTGAGCATGATTTCGTACGCGCCGAAGTTCGAGAAGTCTGTCGGGATCGTCCAATCACTCCACGCATACTGAGACCACGTCTCGCGAGGCTGCACAATCCCGGTCTGGTTGCTGGGAAGTCCCATCTCAAAGAGCGGCAGCGGGTCGCCGGACACATCGACCGTGGCCTCACTCATCGCCGACGTGATCGCGAGGTAGTAAATGCCCGGCGCCGTGAAGAAGTGGCCACCATTTCCGGCGTCGTTGTGGATCTTGGATCCAAGCACGCCGTCGTCGATGTTGTTGTTGGCGATGATCCCCTGGCCGGCCTCATTGAAGAGAAAGAGCATGGGATCTCGCAGGGCCTCGTTGCCATCGAGCGTCGCCGTCTCGGCCCGAAACTCGCCGGGGTCCGCGATGTAGATGCGATACACATCCTGATAATCGCCATACCCACCCATCAAGCCGGCCGAACCTGTCAGCGATCCGGTGATGGCTCCGACGTTGCCTCCGTTGGAAGCCTTGACGTCCTTGGCATCCTCGCGTGTCGACCCTGCGTCGCCGCCCGGCGGCTCATCAAAGACGGGCCCCGCGACAGTCATGGCCGCCGTGGAAACAATCGCCAACATGCTGCAGGTCAAGCTGATGCGCATCTGAACATCCTCCTACTCGTGTCCCTGTACCCGGCCCAGCCTACCTCGCTGAGCGACAAAGGCAACTCGATTCC
>CAZMPA010000144.1:0-4200 GCA_964567915.1 uncultured Isosphaeraceae bacterium
AGCAGGAACTCGAGGCGCGGCACATCCTGGCCGAAGCGGTGGCCCCGGTGGAGGCGCCGCCCTTGGACCTGCTGCCCGCGTCCGGAGTGCGGTGGCCGGACGTTCGCCGCGCCGTCGAGACCATCCAGATGCCCAAGCAGTCTGATGGATCAATGACGCTCGTTGCGGTCGTCACGTCGCACATTGATCAGGACCGGGCTATTCTGGAATTGGTGACTGCGGACGGCTGGCCCGCCGTCATCACGGCGACTCGCCGCGGCGACGAGGTACATTTCGACGCCACCATGGGGCCATATCCGACGGACCCGCGGGCCATCGAAGCGTCGCGTGAGTTGGAGGCGGCGGCCATGGAGTCGCTGGAGGCCTGGGGGCGAAAGCCCGAACTGCCCGCTGAGCCGCTCAGCCGCTGATCGGCGGGCGGGCGGTGTGCCAGTCTGTGGACTGCTGCAGGTGGTGCGCGACGCGGAGCACGGTGTCTTCTCCGAGCACCGGTCCCTGGAGTTGCAGGCCGATTGGCAGGTGAGCGCCGTCTCGTACTGCCATTGGGCCCGGAATTGAGACGCCGCAGATGCCGGCGATGTTGGCGGTGACCGTGTACTTGTCGCAGAGGTACATCGAGATCGGATCGGCGTGCGAGCCAAAGGTGAATGCGGGGGTGGGGACCGTCGGGCCGAGCAGGACGTCGACGTTGGTGAACAGTCGGCAATACTCGTCGTGAATCAGCCGACGCACCTGTAATGCGCGAGTGTAATAGGCGTCATAGTAGCCGGCGCTCAGCACGTATGTGCCCAGCATGATGCGGCGACGCGCCTCGGCGCCGAGCCCCTCGCTTCGGCTGGCCGCATACAAGGGCTCAAGCGGGAGGTCACGCCTGGGTGTTCGGCGGCCATAGCGAATGCCGTCGAATCGAGCGAGATTGCTTGACGCTTCGGCGGGGCCAAGCACGTAGTAACACGCGATGCCCAGGTCGGTGGTTTCCAGATGCACCGGCTCGACCGTGCACCCAAGCTCGCGGAGCGCGTCAGCCGCCGCGTCCACGGCGGCGTTGACTTTGGCGTCATTGTCGCTGGACATGTGTTCGGCCGGAATGCCGACACGGAGCCCCTTCAAGGGCACTTCGATCGCTGCCAGGCCGCCCGGAGGTGGCGCTTCTGCGGACGTGTCGTCGCGGGCGTCCACGCCGGAGAGCGTTTCCATGACCAGTGCCGCGTCGGCTGCGGTTCGCGTGAACGGGCCAATCTGATCCATGCTCGGGGCGAAGGACACGAGACCCCATCGGCTGACGCGACCGCCGGTTGGCTTGAGTCCTGTGATGCCGCAGAAGGCGGCGGGCTGGCGAATGGAGCCGCCTGTGTCGCTTCCGAGCGCGATCGGCACGAGCCCCGCCGCGACTGCCGCTGCGCTGCCGCCGGACGAGCCTCCCGGAACGCGAGCGGTATCCCATGGGTTGCGGACGAGCCCGAAGGCGCAGTGTTCGGTCGAGGAACCCATTGCGAACTCATCACATCTGGTGCGGCCGAGCAGGACCGCGCCGGCGTCGCGGAGACGCTCGGTCACGGTGGCGTCGTAGGGGCTGACGAAGTTCTCGAGAATGCGGGAGCCGCACGTCGCCGGCTCGCCCGCGACCATGATGTTGTCCTTGAGCGCGATCGGGACGCCGGCGAGCGGGCCGGCATGTTCGCCTCTGGCAATGCGGGCATCTACCGCTTCGGCCATCGAGCGGGCGGTTTCGGCTCGGACGGCCTGGAAGCATCCGAGTTCGCCATCGAGGTCGTCAACGGCGGCGAGGTGCCAGTCGAGGACTTCTGCCGCCGTGTGGTCGCCCTGCTGGACGGCCCGGGCGATGTCGCAGGCGGTGCGGGGGCGATTCCTCATGCCGAGTCTCCCCCTCCAAGCACCTTCGGAACGGAGATGTAGTCGCCTTCGCGTGCCGGTGCCATCTCCAACACCGTCTCGGCCGGGAGCGGGGGCTGCGGGTCGTCGGCGTGCAGTCGCGAGCAGTGGCCGTGGGGGGAGACGAGCGGCTGGACGTCGGTGACATCAACATCCGCCAGCCTGGCCACGTACTCCAGGATGCCTTCGAGATCCCGCTGGATCTCCGAGGTCTCCTGGTCGGACAGTTCAAGCCGGGCAAGTGCAGCTATGTGGCGGACTTGTGTCGGCCCAAGTTGTTCCGGGGTGCTCATGGCGGGGGAGGGTACTTTGGCGGCGGGCCCGCGGGGGCCGCTTGAACTCTACAATGTTCGGCCCGCCCTGCCGGTGGGGGCATTCCATGAAGACCCTGCATGGCATCCCGGTGGCCCCCGGCATTGCGCACTCGGCTGCGTTCGTGCTTGATCAAGCGCGGGAACGTATTGCCCGAGACGGTGTTGCGGAATCTCAGCGGACCGAAGAAGTCTCGGCGCTCGATCGAGCCATGGAGGCTGCGCAGGCTTCGCTCGAAGCCGATCGGCGACAAGTCGAGCGAGATCTCGGGCCGGAAGCCGCTCAGATTTTCGATGTCCATCTCGTCCTGCTTCGCGACGATGCACTGGTCTCGCCCGTTCGCACGCGGATTCTCGAGGAAGGCGTCACCGCGGCCTTTGCCGTCTCCGAGGCTTTCCACGGACTGGCCGAGCGATTCCGGACGATGGGCAGCCCCATCTTCCGCGACAAGGCACGTGACATTCTGGACCTCGAACGCCGAATTCTCGACCAACTGCTCGGAAGAACGCGTGAGCGACTGGAGAAGGTCACCGACCCAGTGGTGCTGCTTGCGCATGAGTTGACACCCGCCGACGCGGCGTCGCTCTCGAGAGAGCGGGTCGTCGCCATCGTGCTTGAGGCTGGTGGACGCACGGACCACGCCTCCATCGTCGCGTCAGCGATTGGCATTCCGGTCGTGGTCGGTATCGGTGACGTCCTTGGCGACATCAGCGATGGCGATGAGGTCGTCGTAGACGGAACGGCCGGCGTGGTGATACTGCAGCCGGATGAGCAGACCGCCGCGCGGTACCGAAAGCGGCGAGAAGGGCTGGAGCGATTTCGCGCCACCGTCGCCGGTGCAGGGGAAACCAAGACAGCCGACGGCGTGCATATCGACCTGCTCGGGAACATCGAGTTCGTTCGCGAGATCGAGGGCCTGGTCGATCTCGGTGGTGACGGCGTCGGTCTCTATCGGACAGAATTTGCCTACCTCACCAGCGTGAGTGAGCCGGACGAGGAAGCCCTCTTTGAGGCCTACTCGACAGCGCTGACGCGGCTCGATGGGCGGCCGCTCACGCTGCGGACGCTGGATCTCGGCGCCGACAAATACACGCAGGCACTCGCGCTTGAACCAGAGCGGAATCCGTTTCTGGGTTTGCGGAGCATTCGCCACAGTTTGCAGAATCTCCCCATGTTCCGTCGGCAGCTCCGCGCGATCCTTCGAGCGTCGCCTTATGGCAACCTCCGTGTGATGTTCCCATTGGTCACGACGGTTGGCGAGTTTCGACAGGCTCGCATGCTGCTTGATGACGTGGCGGACGAGCTCCGGGACGAAGGGCACGAGGTGGCCGAAGGCATTCCGGTCGGCATGATGGTCGAGGTTCCGAGCGCGGCGATCATGGCATCGACATTCGCCCGGGTCGCCGACTTTTTCTCCATCGGGACCAATGACCTCATCCAGTACACGGTGGCTGTGGACCGGGGCAATGAGCGGGTTGCGAGCCTCTACACCGCCGCGAGCCCGGCGGTTCTGCGGCTCGTGAAGACCGTTGTACGGGCCGCACAGCGTCGAAACGTCCCTGTGAGCATTTGTGGGGAGTGCGCGAGCGATATCACGTACACTATGCTCTTGTTGGGACTCGGCCTGCGAAGCCTCTCGCTCGTTCCTGCTCAGATCCCCCGGGTACGTGAAGTCATCCGGCGTGTGACGATGGAAGAATGCGAGCGGCTTGCCAGGCGAATCGGGTCTCTTGACTCCGAGCGGACTATCCTCAAGGTGCTCCGCGACGAACTCACTCGTGTGCTACCCGAGATCGACGGCGAACTGGATGAAGATTGACCACCCGTCGACCTGCGAACAAGGCACAGAACCAACCATCGGCCGTCGCGCCGAAGGGGTGGCCGCCAGAGGCCGCGTGCGTCCGCACGCCGCCGGCCGGAGCTCCATCCTTGCGACGACCACGAACCGCTTGACCATGGCACCAATCCAAAGCACGGAAACGAGCATGCCCCCCC
>CAZMPA010000144.1:4210-6002 GCA_964567915.1 uncultured Isosphaeraceae bacterium
GGCGCGGGGTCGTCGTCCCTCCGCAGCAGGACGAAGTGCCCTTGGTCGACCACAACCACGAAGGACATATTGTGGCCAAGACAAAACGCGCGAAGCAGGACGCTTCTGCGGGCGAGATCATGCTCGTCAACGATGTACCGGGAGAGGAGTGCCGAGTCGCAATCTTGCGGAACGGACGCCTCGAGGACCTGTTCACTGAGCGAGCCGCCACGGCGACAAGCGTAGGGAACATCTACAAGGCGAAAGTCAGCAATGTCGAGGGCGCGATCCAAGCGGCCTTCGTCGACTACGGCCAGCCGCAGCGGGGATTCCTGCACATCTCAGATCTGCACCCTCGGTACTTCCCGGGCGGAGAGCAGTCGGAGAAGGTGGGCAAGAAGACCGCGCACCGCGACCGACCGCTGATCCAGAAGGCGCTCAAACGGGGCGATGAACTCCTCGTACAGGTGCTCAAGGAGGGCATCGGGACGAAGGGGCCCACGCTGACGAGTTACCTGTCCATTCCGGGCCGGCTCATGGTGATGATGCCGTACATGGACCGCGTGGGCGTCACCCGCCGCGTCGAGGACGAGGATGAGCGGAAGGCCATGCGAAAGGTCCTCGACTCCCTCGACCTGCCGGATGACTTCGGCTTCATTCTTCGCACGGCGGGAATGGGGCAGACCAAACGGGAGCTCAATCGTGACGTCGCCTACCTGACACGCATGTGGAAGGTGATGGAGAAGCGGATTGACAAGATTGGCTCGCCGGCGGAGTTGTACACCGAGTCGGACCTTGTTCTGCGAACGGTCCGCGACGTGCTTCGCCCGGAGATCGAGGCGATCATCGTGGACTCCGAGGATGCTTACAACCGCGTCACCGGGTATCTGCGGGTGATCGCGCCGCGGTCGGCGCCTCCGGTCGTCCATTACAGGCGACCGATGCCACTCTTTCATGCGTTCAATGTCGAACGTCAGATTGAGACCATCCATGCCAGAGAGGTCGATCTGCCCAGCGGCGGTCGGCTGGTCATCGACCAGACTGAGGCGCTCGTCGCCATCGACGTGAACTCCGGACGCAGTCGTTCGGCTCGCGATAGCGAGACAAACGCATACAGGACGAATCTCGAGGCGATCGAAGAGATTGCCAGACAATTGCGGTTGCGAGACCTGGGCGGTCTGGTGATCAATGACCTGATCGACATGCGACAGCGTTCTCGCCGCAAGGAGGTCTATGAGAAGTTCGGCGAGATGCTCAAGGTTGATCGGGCCCGCACGACCATTTTGCCCATCAGCGAGTTCGGCATCCTGGAGATGACCCGGCAGCGAATGCGGCCGAGCATCCGCATGGCGAACTACGTCGAGTGTCCGGGATGCGCCGGACACGGCGAGGTCAAGGCGCCCGACATGGTCGCAGCCGACGCTGTGCGTGAAATCGGATACCTGCTGCACTGCGGCGAGACCGCGAAACTGGAAGTGGTCGTTTCGCCGCGGGTCGCCTCGGCACTCTTGTCAACGAAGCGTCGGGTTCTCGATGCGATCGAGGACCGAATGGACAAGCCCGTCGACGTGCGGGTGAGCGAAAGCATTCCGGTCGACCGAGTGGTCTACTACGCGTATGACGCTCGAGGCGCGGACCTTGATCTCGAAAAACTTACGCCAGGTGCGAAGCCTACGGTCGAGGAACTCGTGGCCGAGCCCGATGACCAGGGCGATCAGGAAGAAGCCAAGCGGTCCGGGCGGCGGCGATCTCGTCGCCGCGCCAAGGCCCCGCCGGCGGACGCGGCCGCGATCGCACTTTCAGGCGAGTTTCA
>CAZMPA010000145.1:0-5929 GCA_964567915.1 uncultured Isosphaeraceae bacterium
CTTCCCAATCATGAGCAGGCGGGCGGACTCTCTCTATGCACCAACTGACAACCACCTTTGTGCGTCGACTCCGGAACAGGGACGATTCGGCCTGGTTTGAGTTGTGGCAGGTGTTTGGGCCGGTTCTGCGTGGCCAATTGATGAAGTGGGGCAATGGTCGGGTGGGATTCGAGACGGTTCGCGATCTGAGTCAGGAGACGCTTGCCGCCCTCAGTAAGTCCATCGAACGCTTCGACCCCACCCGCGGTGTGCGGTTCAGCACCTGGCTGCTCGCCATCGCCCGGCACGCGCTCAGCGATGAGATGGATCGAAGGATGGCACTGAAGCGTGGGGCTGGCAAGCGGCCGACCCACCTGAACGAAGACTGGATGGGTGGGATCGGCGGCGCCGTAGATGCTCGATATGAGCAACGCATCTTCGAAGCCAAGGTCGCCGCGGCCATTCGCCGCGCCGAGTCATCGAGTGATTTTATGTCATTTGAGGTCTACCGCATGCGGGTTCTGGATGGTCGGAGTGGTAAGGATGTCGCCGATCAACTTGGTGTCAGTCAACCGACGATCAGCCGACATCTTTCTCAGTCCCGCTCCGAACTGCGTTCTCGGTTGACGGAGATCGTCGCGACCTGGAGCTTTACACCCGAAGAGATGGCAGAGGCCGAGCTCGCCGGGCTATCCACCGACGACGCGCTCTTTGATGAGGCGATCGCCGAAATCTGGCACCGCGCAGCCTCCGTTGAGGAGCCGCGAGACTGATGGCGAAGATGCTCGTCATTCTGGTCATCATCGTGGGTTGTGTCATAGCGGCCGCAGCGATTGGTGTATTGCTGAGACATTTGCTTGTGCCAGTGCTCGGTGGTCTGCTCAGAGGTGTGCAGTTCATTGGCCGCGCCGTCATAGAGTTGGTGTTAGATCTTCTCGCCGCATGCTGGCACGTCGTGGTGACCATCCTGATGCTGCCGCTTCTGGTTGGCATGTTGCTCTTTGGTCGTTGGGAAGCGGCAGGCGCAGCGGCCACACGTATCGGAGGCAGATTCCGACGGGTTGGACGCAGGGTGGCTGGCCTGGTGACGGGCCCAGCAGATGAACCCACACCGCGTCGCCGCACACCAGGGAAGCGTCGCCGGGGTGGCGGGGAGTTTCCGGGATGGCGCATTGTCGGGTCGCTTGAGGCCGGCGGGTCCGGTGCAGTCATGCACATCGCCGAGCCAACTGAGGGTGCGCCGGATGATGCACCCGAAAGAGTGGTCATCAAGTGCTTTGACCTCAAAGACGGCTCGCCGCTCGGCCAGATGATTCGTGAATCCCGCGCGCTGGATGGCGCCAAGCGTCTGGGCCTGGTGATTGAGCACGATCACGACGAGCAGCGGTTCTGGTACGTCATGCCCTTCATACCGGGCACACATCTTGCCGACACGATTGGTCCAATGCATGCGAGCGGCGCGGGCCTGTCGGACCACCGACTGCCAGACGTGGTTGGTTGGACCGCAGATCTCCTTACCACGCTGCAGGCCTATCACGACGCCGGCTTCTGGCACAAGGACATCAAACCCGAGAACATCATCACCAACGACAGTGGCGCTCATCTGGTGGATCTGGGACTCGTCACACCGCTGCAGTCTGCAATGACACTGACAACGCACGGAACCGAGTATTTCCGCGATCCGGAACTTGTTCGGCAGGCGCTTCGGGGCGCAAAGGTCTCGGAGGTAGATGGGGCGCGGTTCGACATTTACTCGGCAGGTGCCGTGCTCTATTACATGGTCGAAGGCACGTTTCCTGCGCACGGCAACCTCAGCCGGTTTGAACGCGAGCAAGGTGATGCGGTCCGATGGGTCATCAGGCGGGCGATGGCTGACTACCACCAGCGGTACACAACCGTGGCTGACATGTTGGCCGACGTGCGGCATCTTGCGACGGCTTCCGATGTACGTGCAGTTCGGCCTGCAGACCTTCCGAGCATGACTGGAACCGCGGCCCCAGCAGCGCCACCGCCGCGGCCAATGGGACAGACGCGTGGCCGGCCCAATCTGGAAGTGACCGATTGGTGGTCTGGCTCATACCGAGTCAATGACGCAGTGGCCGACGCGGGAACACTTCCCGACGCCTTTACAGCGGCTCGCCGCGCTCGGCAGGAGCGGCTCGCTGCACGCGCGGCGGCGCGTCAACGTCGCCGTGATGCCCGGCGGGCAAGGGTGGGTGGGCTGGTGGCGATGCTCGTTGGCTTTGCTGTGTTGGTGACGACATACGTCTTTGTGATGGAGGTTGGCTCAGATTGGGCAACCACCAATCCGCCGCCCATCGCGGCGACGATCCCATCCGGGTACGGGCAGGTTGTTCTGGTCAACGATCACCCACGAAGGATGGATGCTGCATCAGCGGTTACGACCGCGCTGCAGGAGGGCGGCTGGGTGCCGACAGCAGACGCCGCGATCGAGGCATCATTCCGGCGGTCCGTTCCAACGAGCGGGCTGGTCGGACCGGATCTTGCCCGGATGGCAGCGCCTGTGCTGGCGACCCACGAATTGTCTGCGGCGGCAATCATCCAGGCGGACCCGAATGACCCTGACGGTATCGAGGTCGTCTTTGTGCATGACGGCGAGAGTGAGACGTACAACCTTCCAAAGCTGGACGTGCTGCCCGCCGTACAATCCACACCATGAGCACCGAGACGCCAGGCGGCCGACTTCGACAATTGATGAGGAACGGGACCGTGGCGGCGCCAGGCGCCTTCACCGCGCTTGTCGGCCGGGCTGTCGCTCAAGCTGGGTTTGAAGCCGTGTACATCTCAGGTGGAGCGACGGCCAACACCGCTGGTGTTCCCGATGTGGGCCTGTTGACGCTCACCGAGGTCTGCCGGACGATCCGTGAGATCTCATCGGCGTCTGGCCTGCCCACCGTCGTCGACGCCGCCACCGGGGATGGCGAGGTGGAGATGGTCCGTCGAACGGTGGTGGAGTACGAGCGGGCCGGCGCGGCCGCGATGCACATGGAGGACCAGGTCTTCCCCAAGCGGTGCGGCCATCTCGACGGGAAGGCTTTGATCTCGACCGAGGACATGGCGGCGAAGGTTCGGGCTGCGGCGGACGCCAAGTCAGAGGACTTCGTTCTGATTGCGCGTACGGACGCCCGTGGGATTGACGGGCTTGATGCTGCGATTGAGCGAGGAATTGCCTACCGCGCCGCTGGTGCCGACATGATCTTTCCAGAGGGGCTTGGGAGCGAAGAGGAGTTCACTGAGTTCGCGGAAGGGTGCCCAGGTTTGCTTCTTGCGAACATGACTGAGTTCGGCAAGACGCCGATCATTCCACTCACTCGCTTTGAGGCGATGGGGTACGACATGGTGATCTTCCCGGTTTCAATGCAACGCATCGCGATGGCTGCAGTGACGGAAGCGCTCTCAACACTCCGCGCAGATGGCCATGTTGAGTCATTGCTTGATCGCATGCAGACGCGAGAGGCGCTCTATGAACTCCTGGGCTACACGCCTGGGGTCGAATGGGACGGCGCGTCCGCCTGATGTGCCATCCCCAACTGTGTGGGGCACGTGAAACCTCTGTGATTGACCTGTAATCAGTGCTGTGATGCTGCGAGAATCTGCTACACTCGCGGGGCTGGTCCCTCTTGCGGTGGGTTTCGGGGGGTGTGGGGGGGACCACAGTCCGAGAACAATGCTGTTTTCGGAGAGCTGAGAGGGATCTCCAAGTCATGACGACCGTCACGACGAAGCCTGCTGATACGCGCGGACTCGCTGGACAAGCAGTCGGCGATACGAGCATCTGCTCGGTCAATCAGACGCAGCTCATCTACCGCGGGTATGAGATCGCCGATCTGGCGGCTCACGCGACCTTCGAAGCCGTGGCGTTCCTGTTGCTCGTAGGCCACAAACCATCGGCCTCGGAATTGGATGCGTTTGACGCGGAACTCAAGGCGGAGCGGTCTATTCCCGCACATGTCCGTGATGAGATCGTCCGCATCGCCACCGATACCCGTGACGCCCACCCAATGAGCGTGCTTCGCACCGCGGTCTCACTCATCTCGCACAGTGATCCTGATTGCGAAGACGGCACCGCAGACGCAGAACTTCGCAAAGCCAAGCGGCTGCTTGCGAAGATTCCGACCTGTATCGGCACACATCAAATGGCTTTGGACGGCAAGACCCCGGTCGAGCCCGATCCAAGTCTGTCGCATGCCGCCAACTTGCTCTGGTGCATGAGCGGCGAGAAGCCGGGCGAGATTGCCGCCAAGGTGATGGACGTCTCGCTCATTCTGTATGCCGAGCACGACTTCAATGCCTCGACGTTTACCTGTCGGGTCATCGCTTCGACGAACAGTGACATGCACTCTGCGGTCTGTGGTGGCATTGGCGCACTGAAGGGCAACCTTCACGGCGGCGCCAACGAGGCTGCCATGGACATGCTTCGTGACATCATGACCGACACCAAGGGCAGCGACATGACGGTCGAAGCGTGGATGCAGCGGGCATTTGAAGAGAAGCGAAAGCTCATGGGATTCGGCCATCGCGTGTACAAGAACGGCGACCATCGCGCGGGGATCCTTCGCAACTGGGGTCTCAAGTACGCGTCGGACGAGAACAACGCCGCGAAGGAATGGTTCGACCTTGGCGACGAGGTGCAGGCCATCATGCTTCGTGACAAGAACATCCACCCTAATGTGGATTTCCCTTGTGGCATGACGTACTTCGCCATGGGCATCCCTGTTCCCCAGTACACACCGATCTTTGTTGCCAGCCGCATCACCGGATGGTGCGCTCACATCATGGAGCAACACGCCAACAACCGCATCATTCGCCCGCTTGCCAACTACGTCGGCAGTGCGTTGCAAAGCTGGTGCGACTGACATGTAGTCCACCACGGTGGGCTCGATAAGTACGGTGTCTCCCACCGTAGCTTCCAGGACAGGGGCGGATTCAGGAAGAGTTCCGCCCCTGTCTGCGTTTTCCCAGGTGGGTCTTTGTGGCAAGGATCCAGTCGCGGCTCAAGCACACAGTGGGCTACTGGCTCGGGCGTCTGCCTCTTTCTTGGGCTGACACAGCAGCAAGCGGGCCGGTTGACGGGTCTTTTTGTCAAGAAACCTCGATTCAGTTTCCAGAGGGGCTGGCCGCCTGCGATTGTAACTACGGGCCGTCTCAGCAGCTGTCTAGAGGCTGGCTTGTAAGCCGGTTTGGACGCGAGTGTGGTTGGTCGGCCCATTTGGCCCATTCAGAGCATGTCTAACGAGGAGGGATCACGACATGAAGAGGGTGTTATGGACTCTTTCGGCTTTGCTTGCGATCGTGTTGGCGGCAGGAGGGATTGTCATGATGAATCATCAGGACGTGAGGTGTAGCTCTGGTACGAGGTGCTACCGAGACGACTGTGCCTGCCACGGGACCCGCTGCAATTGCAAAATCTGGGTTCAGGAATTGGGGCGGTTCTTCTACGACTGTGAGTGTGTCGCTCCGTACAACAACTGCTGCAATATGTAGACCGTTGGTGACCAGCCTCTGAGATTCAGGGTAATGCTGGCGGTAGCAGGATCGACCATGAGCCACGCTCTATTGCCGCGGTGGTTGTCTTTGGGCGAAAGGGCTTGGGTGGTCGATCTGACCCGATCCATCCTCTGGGGCTGCGATATCATGGCCGTCTTCCCCGCAAACAGGAGCAGACCCATGTTAGACGTCACCCACATCACCGTCATCGGCGCCGGAACAATGGGCAGCGGCATCTCTCTGACCGCCGCAATGGCCGGCATCAATGTCTGTCAGGTTGATGTCTCAGATGATCAACTTGGCCGCGCCAAGGCGTATCACGAGAAGACACTCGGTCGAAACGTTGCCAAGGAACGCATGACGCAAGGTGAGGCGGACGCCGCGCTGGGCCGCATCGGCTACGCCACCGAGACATGCATGGCCGCCGAGTCGCAGTTCGCGA
>CAZMPA010000146.1:0-5384 GCA_964567915.1 uncultured Isosphaeraceae bacterium
GGAAAGACGACCTCCCGGAGGGTGTGACGCGATTCTCGCTCAAGGGCATCAAGAGCAATCACGCACCTTTCATCCTCGAGTCGAGCCCCAAGTTGATGGAGTCGATCGACACTGGTCGCATCGATCTGGACCTCGATGCCTGCCGCCGCCATTTCGTCATGCTTCGGGACGCTGACGCTTCGCTCCAAAGCCGGATTGCCGAAGCATGGGACCGCGACTTCCCGACCGCCGATGACGTCGATGACCAGCTCTATGACGGAGGTTTCATCAACGGCACCGAACGCGATTTGTGTGACGCGGTCTCACGAACCGACCCCGCAGATCTTCCTGCGCTGGAGCGGCGATTCTCAGATCAGAGACTTCCCCTGCTGCTCCTTCACTATCGCGCCCGCAACTTCCCGGATTCGCTGGACGAGGCCGAGTGCCGCCGGTGGAGAGATCGGTGCGGCCATCGGCTCATGCACCCTGCAGGCAGGGGCGATCTTGCATGGCCGGATTGGCTGGATCACGTTCGGGCGATGATCGCGGACGAGCAGTGCACGAGTGAAGACCGTGCCCACCTCGAAGCGACCGCCGACTGGGGCCTTGAGATCGCCGCACGTGCAGGTCTGGATACCACGGCAACTACCGGTTGATCATGAACGTCGCAAGGTGATCAAAGCGGGCATCCAGAAACGCCCGCAGCGGTCCGTCGATGCCTCGGTCGTCCATGGCGTCCGACATGCATTTCATCCACGCATCACGGGCCGCCTGGTCGATGGCGAATGGGGCGTGTCGCATCCGTAGCCTTGGATGGCCGAATCGCTCCACGTAATGCTGCGGACCTCCAAGCCAGCCGCACAGAAACCAGAACAACTTGTCGCGAGATTGCGAGAGGTTCACATGCATGGATCGAATTGCCTTCGCATGCACATCCCTGTCCATGTGGTCGTAGAACGCGTCAACAAGTGCCCGCACCGCGGGCTCGCCGCCGATTGCCTCAAATGGCGTGCGATCGGCGTCAAACAGATCGCCAACGCCCGATCCCATGGGGAGACCACTCACTTGGCGTCAGACCCGTCCGAGGTACGAATGCGAATGTTGCGGAAGGCCACTCGGTCACCATGATCCTGCAGACCAATGTGCCCCGAAGGCTTGGTGCCGTATGCGGGCATGTGAATGAACTTGCTGCCGGCGACCCGCCGCTTCCAGTCCTCGCTTCCAATGACGTAGTCGGCGGTCTTGACGCCATTGAGCCAATACTGCACGTGGTCTCCTCGCACGCAGATGCGAGCGCGGTTCCACTGCCCAGCCGGCCGCGACGAATCGACGGGAGGTGGATGCAATGCATAATTGGCACCCGCGGAGTTGAGGGCCGTCACGCCATCGCCATGACCGACGTTGTCAAGCACCTGCATCTCTGGTGCCGTCTCCCAGATCCAGTTCCCCTCCTCCGAACCATTGAAGAAGATGCCGCTGTTGCCACCGGGCTGCACCATCCAGTCCACGTAGAAGTCGAAGTCGTCGAATTGCTCACGCGTGACGATGTCGCCTCCGCCACCGGCGCGGACCAGCATGCCGTCCTCCACGATCCAGCCCTCGGGAAGGTCCGCCTTCTTGAAACCGCGCCACCACGTGCCGGCCTGGTCGCCATCGAAGAGCAGACGCCAACCCGCCTGCTTCTGCGAATCGGTCAGGGTGTTGTGCGGCCCCTTCGGTTCGGGACCAACGTCGTGCTTCTCAGTGAATCGCGGCGCCACGACCTTCGGGCCGGCGGTGACCACCCGGTCGGCAGGCCAGCTCGACTGCATCGACCCCCTTGGAACGAGCTCAAACGCATCGCTCCCTGGCGGTCGCCACTCGAGCCTGAGACGGCAACTCACGCCTCCCTCAAAGAACTTCACCTGGAACGGCTGTGGACCAGTGGTGAGTTCGATGTCACCCACCTTCGCTTCTGCGCCGTGCAGCCCATCGTTGTCGATGACCCGCTGGCCGCCAATCCACAACTGCGATCCGTCATCACTGGTCAGGCGGAAGCGGTAGACACCGTCTTGTTTGACGAGCAGTTCACCGTCGATGAGCGCCAGGAAGTCGTTCTGCAACGGACCGAAGTCGCCAGCCGCATCCGAGAGGTCGATTTCGTCCACGCGGAGCCATGCATTCGGGTCCTGACCCGGAACCAACGGGGCCAGCGCCTCGATTCGCCGGTCGAGCTGGTACACACGCATCACGCCGCCTGGCTGCATGTCAGGCCCTCCTGCCGCCACCGCCAGAGCCAACAGAACGCTGCTCATCGCCCAGTCTCCATCGACGCTCCAGTCGTCAATCGTTCGGGTGCCGTCCGGCCGGCCCGATAAAGGTCACCCCTGAGTGCCGCTGCGGCGGCTGTGTCCATCGTGAGCCGCGCCAGCGTCCGGCCCTGCGCGTCGTCCAGCGACAGATGGCACCGTGTGTCGGGCCCGCTCCCGGTCTTGCCCACCCATCGCCAGCCGCCCCCCTCTACGACCCTGCGGCCCAAGGCATCGACCGGTGGCAACTGCTTCGCAAGAGTCAGCGTGACCTGCGATTGCGTCGCCGGCGGGGCGTCCTGAAGCGATGCGTCCATGGCCGCCAGAAGCGGCATGGCCGATGCGGCGTCCAGCCTCGCCGACGACAGCCACACGGCCCGATCGGGCTGCAGGACCGCCACAAGGGTTCTCTGATCGACCGCCGCCGGCCCGCGTTCCTGGCGATCCCGCACGGGGCGCATCACCACAATCCGCACGTCGCCTGTCTGCGTGGGGTTTGCCGACAGTGCCGCGTCGGGACCTTGGGTCATACGCGGCATCGCGGGCCCCGAACTGCTGCAGCCGGACAGCATCAACGCGGTCAACAGGGCGACGCCTGGACGCATCACTTCTCCGACTCGTCCGCGTCGGCGAACGCCGGGACGGCCGCTGCCTGCGCAGGATCGAGCAGCAACTCAAGCTGCGCGAGCGTCCGCTGGTCCAGTTGAGCGCGGCCGTAACTGAGCCGTGTCAGCAGCAGGTCCGCGGTCAGACTCTCGTGGGAGGGTGGAAAGGAACGGCCCGCGGGACGGTCTCGCTTTGCAGCGACCATCTGTCTGGTCAGATCCAGCCAAGCCTCCCTGTACGACGCGGTCTGGGACTCAACCTGACGACGCTGCTCCGGCGTGAGTTCCAATGCTTCGAGCTGCTCAAGTACGGGATCCACCCCCCGCTTGCCCATGAAGACTTCGGGATAGGCGGCGCGCTCATAGGCGTCCTGCATGGCCCACGAGGCCGAGTCGGGAACCAGCGTAAAGATGGTCTCCGCTGTCTGGCGGTTCAGCGTCGCAAGCTCGCCGGCAACTTCGGTGACTTCCTCACGACGCTGCTCCCACTTTCGACGCATGGCCTGCCGAATCTCGGCATCGTACTCATCGTCACCGGACCAGAGCCGCCGCTCGAGCTTGCGTACGCGCTCCAGCCGCGTCTCCAACTCCTCAATGAGCGGCCGAGTCTCGCCGTCATATGCAATCAATCCGTCAAGCACTGCCTCACGCTGCTCGCCGGTCAGGGCGGTGGGATCGGTCCCGAGTACGACGATCACCAGATCAATGACGGACTCCTGCGATGAGCGAAGGGCCCAATCCTCGGAGGCGATTCGTTGCCGATTGCGAGATCGCTGCATTGCCTCCCGAAGCCGGGAAATCCGCTCACGCTCGATTGAATCGGGAAGCGCCAGGACGAGGTCGTCAAAGAAGACCTGCTCAATCCTGTCAAACTCCTCGCCCGCCGATGCGCGGGCATCCTTCCATCGCTCACGCCGCTCCCGCCAACCCTCGTCTTGTGGGGCTTCGCCATCACGCTCCGCAGCTCGCCGGCCATGTCCCGCCAGCGCCGCCCACGCCTCCGCCTCGTACCCCTCGTGCATCGCCGCGATCAAAGCCAGCGCTTCTTCGCCCGCGCCGAGCCAACTGCCGAACTGGGCCACCTGATCCCCGCTCAACGGTTCAATGGCCATCTTTGCTGCGGCCTGCTTGTCGGTGAGCGGCTCGCCTGAGCCGCCGCCCGAGGACTTCTCCTCCTGCTTGGCAAGCTCCTGTTCCTGGTCGAAGTACCGCTCTATGACCGCATTGGCGCGATCAAGCAACGCCTCCCGCTGCCGCTCGGCCGAGGCAACCCGTTCCTCTGCCTCCAAGGGGGCCTCCCCCCGCAACTGCGCCATGGTGCGATAGGCCCGCTGGGCGTCAAGCGCCGCGAGGTACCGCCCGGCCAGGGCATTCCACGACCGATCGAGGTCCTCAATGGCTTTCTCAATGTCCGCCTGCTCGGGAAGACCCTCATGCTCCTCGGCAAGCCGCTTGAGCGTGCTGCGGGCCGTCCGGAGTCCCTGATCTGCTTCGTCGTAGCCTCGCGCGATGAAGCGGCCTCGCAGGTCGGCGGCTTCCTCCACCGGCAGGACATCCATGAGATCGTCATAGGCCCGACGGTTCTCCTTGGCCATGAGCGCCGCACGCTCCTGCAACGGCTTGGTGACTTCGTCGAAGATCGCAATCAGCCTGTCCTGATTGGCTTCGTCTGACGCAAACATCATCATCGCCGCCATGTCCATGTCACGGAGACCGATCGCATCCACTTCGTCGAGAAGCTCGTTGATGGCCTGCTTGGCGGCGGTCTCAAAGCGGGCCAGCACCGTCAGCGATCGCTTGGCATGACCGGCCAACACGGCATCCACCTGCTCATCAATATCGCCAGGGATCTCAATGCGTCGCATGATGCCCAGCAGATCCGGGCTGGCTCCATCATTGATCTCGCCAACAATGTTGCGATGGAGCATCGACAGGCGGTCAAGCGCCCTGCGGTTTCGCTCCTGCTCGAGTCTGGCAAGCTGCGCTTCGCTCAGCAACGGAACCAGCGCGTCGAAGTAGCGATCGTCAATCTTTCCGAATGCTCGAATCGCGGTCAGGCTCTCCCGCACCAGCGCGTTGATCTCGTCCCGCTCCGGAATCTCAAACTCGCCCCCCCACCATCGGACGCGAGTGAAGAGGTCCAGAAGGTGATCCATGACCACCTTGACCTCCTTGTTCTGGAGCTCCTCGAAGGCGAGATTGTAGGACTCGTAATTGCCGAGTGCCGCCAACTGCTGCTCGCGGGACAACTCCAGCTCCTGCCCAATGGTGCGTACGTCCTGCACGCTCATTGGTTGGACGAAGAACGGGTACTCCTGCGCCGCCGCCGGCCGGGCGACACCGCACAGTACGAGCACCAACATGACCAACATCCACCTGAGCATGAATCCTCTCCTTCTGTCCCACCGCATGGTAGGCCAGACACAGGCCAAAGACGGCGGGGGGGGGGGGGGGGGGGGGGGCGGCGCCCCCGCCGCGGCGCCGCCGCGCGGCGGGGCCGCCCGCCCACGCC
>CAZMPA010000146.1:5394-5928 GCA_964567915.1 uncultured Isosphaeraceae bacterium
ATTTATTCTTCTGTTTGTGCCCCCCCGCTTGTTCGCCCCCACACTGCAAAACGCGGGGGGGGGGGGGCCTGTGGGGCCCGCCGCCGTTCGGAGGAGGGATTTCGTGTACTGCGGGCCTATGCCCGACGAGTGTGATCAGGCAGCCGTTCGTGCCTGACCGACCGTCCGCTGCTCGGCCGTCGCTCGACGCGCGGGCTGAGTCTCGATGCTGTGCAGCATGCCGGCAGGCGTGTCCGACCAGATGTCAGCGCCGATTTCCTCGGCGAGGCCCTCGGCCCTGTTGAAGACACCACCACCGACACCGATCTGGGTATTCGGGCAAGCGCCGACCTCACGAATCGTGTCGATGAGCCGCCGAATATTGGGGGCGTCGGCTGCGGCTGACGAGAACATCAGCAGCACGTCGGGTCGTTGTTCCTGGACGGCTGACAACAGTTCGTCGTACGCGATGCCGCCTCCGCCGAAGGACACGGTGTACCCGCCTGCCTCCGCAAGGTCGGCCACGATTTGCGCGGCCAGGTCATCGGCCTCCGT
>CAZMPA010000147.1:0-2137 GCA_964567915.1 uncultured Isosphaeraceae bacterium
ACGTGCGAAATCGCTCCGGTGCAATGTCAACCTGATCCGCTACAACGAGGTCGAAGGCCTCCCCTACCGCCGCCCGATCGATGCGGACGTCTACGTCTTCCAGAGCATCCTCAGAGACGCGAGGATTGCGACGCACATACGCGCCAGCCGTGGCCGCGACATCGACGCGGCGTGCGGACAACTTCGACAAGCGTCTCAGCAGGCGATGTAACCCGGTTGCCGCGGCTACCGATCACCGTCCTCAAGCTCCCGCCGCCGGCGAATCTCACGCCGGAACGCCGCTGGGCTGATACGCCGAAGTCGGCCGTCGAGCGAAACCTGATGCATCCATTCGATCGCCGCCCGCCAACCGTCATATTGGTCTTCGGCCGCGCTGGTGGCCTGCATGATCACCTCCCGCGCAAGATCACGCACTTGCCGCTGCGACTTCCGCCCCCGCAGCCGCGTCGGCACAACAAACCGCAGAGCCGCCAACACGTGTGCCAGCCAGTCGCTTGACCGTAGGTCGAGCCTGAACCGCCAGCGAACGATCGAGCACTCAATTCGTGTGAGATACCGGATCGAGATGCGGTCCAGCCGACCCCGCCGCACATTGAGCCGCTGCCGGGTGAGTCGGCGATGCTCGCTGCCGATCGCCATTGACGCGACGTAGATGGCGTCCCTGATGAGCAGAGACTCGGCCAGCGGCAGAACAGCAGCCCGTGTCAGCGCCCTGCCGGTGTCCGCGTGATCGGCGCGATAGAGCGCAATGATCCGATCAGCAAAGCGTTCGGCGAGTTCGAATCCTCCCCACGTCACACAGCGTCTGAGCGCCACGATGAAGTCCCTGTGCGCCTCGCGACCGGGCGCAGTCTCCAGAAGGCCGGGCACCTCTCCAATCGCCCGTTCCACCAACTGCCGAAACCGGTCTGCGCGGTCGCGTCCGTAGCCCTTCCCACGGGCAAGCATGAGCCGGTATCGCCGCACGGACTTCCCTGCCGGTTCCAACGGCGCTTCCTGCGCCCGAAGGACTCGCTCGGGATCCGACCACGCATCTCTCCCATACTCAAACGCTTCGATGAGCCGTGCCACGCCGCTGGCCTGCACGCGCTGCATGGCCTGATGCATCGCGTCCAGAGAAAGCGGCACCGCGCCAGACTGCCAGGCCATCCCGAGCAGCACCATGTCGGCCAGCCGCTCGTTGTGAAACTGAAATCGGCACGCGCCGGTCACATCCGCCGCCACCACCAGATCCTCGCCGATGGCGCCTGACAGATGGTTGGCAACCGCATGCCCAAACTCCTCCGCCTCGTCGCCGCGGTCGATCTCATCCTCAAACACGCCCGTGTTGACGACCACGCGTGTGCGACGGCGGCTGCCGACCCGCCATGTTCCCTCAGGATCGACGGCACGCAGCGAGGCAACTCGCTCGTACCCAAGCAGCAGGTCCGCCTCGCCCCACGGAACGACCGGCGGCACAGCTGCGCGTTCGGCAGCATCACGCGGACGCGAGAAGGCAACCTGAGCGTGGGCACGCCGGCCGGGCCCGATCGGCGTGGGATCCGCCAGGATCTCAACGTGATACCCCATAACAACCGCCGCCTCCTGCAGCACGGTACCGACGACACCTGGCACGCTTCCACGCAGGCCGGCCAGATGGGCGTACCACACTGGGTTCTCGGCGTGAAGGAACTCAGGCTGCCCCGGTGATTCGCCCGCTCGCACGCCCCGGCTCGGTGCGCGAGATCGCTCCACCTCGATTTGCTCCACGATCGGCTGCACCCGGGCTGCAAACCTCGGTGGCCATCGCAAGGGAATGGTCTCGACCCCAATCGTGGCTCTGCTCGACACCGCCTCGTGCACGGCCCACTGGTCACGCTGCCTCAAGACCGAGGGCTGGCGAATGACACATGCGCGATCCGCGGGCCAGACCAGCTTCTGGGTCACCTGATACCCGACCCGATCGACCTCCTCGAGTTCCCGATCAAATGTCGCCGCGTCAAACCGCTGGGGCGGCCCGTCCTCGACAATGAGCACCGTCAGGCCGGTGGCGGTAGCCGCCGCGCGGAGATGCCGAGCCAACTCGGCGGGCCCCGGGTTGGCCGGCCGCTGCACGCGAACCAGGTCCGGCACCCCGGACGGCGCCACAGCCCGGGCG
>CAZMPA010000147.1:2166-5925 GCA_964567915.1 uncultured Isosphaeraceae bacterium
TCCTGTCCACTCGCGCCTGAGCCCGCCGCCACGACGATCAACCATGCGCCGCCATCGACCGCCGCCTGCCGAACTGCCGCGGCGCCGTTGCGATGAAACGCGGAAGCGGTCCATACCTCCGCCATGACAACACGTCCTTCGGCCGGCCCAATCCGCACGCCGTCAAACAGCCATTGGATCGGCTCCTGTTGCCCTTCCTTTGGCTGCTCTTCGTCCGGTTCTTCGGAAGCCTCAAGTGTTGCCGACAGTGATGCCCGCAGCTGAGCCGCATGCGCCGCCTCCCCGTAGTGCACCGCCTCCGGATACTCGGGGCATGCCGGCAATGGCAGGCTGAGTCGATCCTCAAGTGAGGGCCCCGTCAGTACGGACTGAATCAACGGAGCAAGCACGCGGGCCATCGGCGAGGGATGGGTCAGCCTGGAAGCCGATGCATCTCCCGGAAGCTCGCGGCCCCATACTGCAGAAGGCGTCTGCCCCTCCCCCGCCAGGCGCTGCGCTCGCCGCCGGGCCGCCGACTCAACAATCTGCCCCGGCGGTTCCAGCACAACAACATCTCTGCACCGCAGTAGCAATCGCTCGATAGCGGCCTCATCGAGGGGGTTGGTGACCACGAAGTGAAGCGTGGGTACGCGGCCTTCCACGCCCAGAATGACTTCGATTCTCCGCATCGCACGCTCGGACGGACCGACGACGATGAACCCAACCGGCGCACGCTCGCCCGGGCTTGGCATCGAACGCGCTGTGTTCAATTCGAGCCGCCTGGTAATGCGTAGCGGTCCCCCAAGTTGATCCCAACGAGGCCCTCGCCTCCGCGGAGGTCCCGCCAGAGGACTGTCCGTCATTCGGTTGGGGCGGAGCTGCACACTCGAGGTCGATCGAAAAATATCCTGCCCGACCAACATAACTGCCGGTCTGTGCGCACCTCTGCTGAGTCGCAGCGTGTGCTCGATGGCATCACGCACGTGCGTCACCGACGTCGCCTCAAGCACCGGCAGGCCGGCCTCGACGAGTTGCGCCCGCAAGCCGGCCCGGGTTCCACTGTCTTCGAGCAGCACGGCAAGCCCCTCGGATTCCGCCAGCGGAGTCGCGGCGGACCGCAAGAGCTCCCGAATGCCGTTGCCGACGGTCCGGCCAGAGAGCGTCACGACGACATGCCGCCCATCCCGGGCAGCCCACCGACCCAACTGCATGACCCGTCCAGCGTCATCCGTCACCCGCACCACCAGCCGATGGCGGCGGATGAGGTCCTTGATGTCCGGCTGCAACAAGGCCCGCTCAAGCGATCTGACCGTATTGCTCTCCGTCATGATGAATCGAGACACGGCCGCTTCGCTCTCAAGCACGCCCTTGAGCGCCGCCTCCCGCGCCGTCAGAACGGCTTGGCCTTCGTGCCGCTGCAGCGGATGCCCGACCTGATCGGGAGACGTCACTCCGAGGGCACTCCGCTCAAGCGCATACGACCATCCAGAAGAGCGTGCACAAGCTGGGCGACGCCGTCTTCGTGATGGGGCCCCGTGACTGCATCAGCCACGGCCAGCACGCGGTGGTCCGCATTCTCCACAGCGACGCCCAGCCCACACCGCTCCAGCAGGAGCACGTCATTGACGCCGTCGCCAACGGCCGCGGACCGCTCGCTGTCCAAGCCTTCACGTTGACAGTGCGACTGAAGCATCGTCCATTTATCCGCGTCAGGATGGAACACTTCCAGCAGATGGACGGGCGTGCCGTGATGCGCTGAACTGGTGACCGCTTCCCAGTGTCGCGCCAGAACCCGATCCCCAAGCGTGGTGTCGATGGCTTCCACCATGGGAGCGCACTCATCCGGGCTCCCAACCGCCCCAACTCTAACGGTGTCGTCGTGCCATGGATCGTCCTCGATTCGCTCTACACGCTGGTACGTCGCGCCAGTCGCCTGGAACCACCATGCAGATACCGGGTGAATCTCACCAGGACCGACGATCAAGTAGTCCACGCCGCACACATGTCGATCCTTCAACAGCATGGCCGGCGATCCCGTCGTCAGCACATGGCCGACGGCATGCTCGACCTCACTCGAAGGAACGGTCAGTCGATCCAGTGTCTCGGCGCGGCCGGCGTCCTGAAGTAAGGCACCACTCGCCGCGATGAGAGAGCCGACGTAGTCGATGCTGTCCAGCACCTCGCCACACTCACTGAGCGTTCGACCCGTTGCAATGACCAACGGCAGTCCCTCCGACGCTGCCCGATGGAGTGCGTCCCGGTTCGCTTCAGACACGGATCCGTCGGCACCGAGCAGGGTGCCGTCCAAATCGATCGCGAGCAGTTCGGGACGCCCCATGCGGTAAACGGTAACACGCCCACAGACGTCTGACTTGAAGTCGAGCAGTCCTGCCCATACGGTCCACCTGTCCGGCAACCTCGGATATCGGAGCGCGATGCACCACGACCCGACCCTCGCAACGAATCTCCTGCCCGTTCTCAGGGAGGCCTGCACAGGGCACCTTGGTGAAGTGTCTTGGTTCCGCGCAGATTGGCAGCGAGGGGGAGCCAGCACCGGCCGGGCGGTATGGACTGCTGATGGCGGGCCACCACGAGATGTCGTCGTCAAGTTCCCCGTCGTTCCATCCGAACTGTATTGGACTCGCCGACTGCAATCTCCCGATGGCAGCCCCCCCTCGGTGGTTCCTCACCTCTTTGCGTCAGGCACCTCGCTTGGCCACTATGACCTCGCCTGGATCATCATCGAGCGGCTCCCATTCGGCCCGCTCGGGCTCCGGTGGCACAAGGACCACATCAGCCGAACGGCCGAGGCCATCGCACGCTTCCATGCCGAAACGGACCCCCTTCCGGTCGAAAGGGAGCGTGCCAGACGTGAGGACTGGGGGCCGCTGCTTGACCGGGCCAGAGCGTCCGTTCGCGACAATCACATCGCCAGCCGAGCGAGGTGGGTTGAGAGCATCAAGCGTGTGCAACGACTTCACGAGGAATTGGTTGAGCGGTGGCGGAACCGCGATACCACCCACTGGATTCATGGCGACCTGCACCTGGCCAACGCCATGTCCAGAGCGTCGTCGCAATCTGGAGATGTCGTGCTGATTGATCTGGCAGAGGTCCGGCCAGGCCACTGGACCGAGGACGCCGTCTACCTCGAGCGGCAACTCTGGGGCAGGCCTGACCGGTTGGACATGACCAAGCCGGTCCGTGCCGTCGCGAGGGCCCGCCGGAAACTCGGCCTGAAGGCGGAGGAGGCGGGACACGCCCTGGCCGATATCAGACGGATTCTCATGGCGGCCACTGCGCCGGCCTTCCTGAAGACAGAGGGGCATCCCCGCCACCTGGCCGGTGCGATTGGACAGTTGGAAGCCGCCCTGGAACGACTCCACTGAGGATGGCTGGGCCCTCTCAAACCCTCGCGGCTGGGCCCGGAAAGCGGTACGATGTCGGGTCACCTTCGCCCGACAGGGGCGGCAACGCAGGGAATCCACACGATCATGGCTGGCAATGACGATCGCAAACGCCTTGAGCAAGTCCATCAGACCGATCTGAACGAAGGCCGGCTCAACGAGGACTTCGTGACCTGGCTCAAGACCAAGGGTCCAACCTGGGCCCTGATCATTCTCGCGTTTATCGTGGCCTATCTCTGGATGGTCAGATGGCAGCAGCAGGAACAGCGTGAGCGAAACGAGGCGTGGGCTGATCTGATCACCACCGTGCAGCCCGCATCGCTTGAAGACGTCGCCATCCGCCACGCCGGCATCGACGCGGTCTCCGCGATCGCCC
>CAZMPA010000148.1:0-5886 GCA_964567915.1 uncultured Isosphaeraceae bacterium
GGGGCCCCGCGCGCGCGCGGGGGGGGGGGGGGGGGGGGGGGGGGGGGGCGGCGCGGCGGCCCCCCCCCGGGGGGGGGCGGCGTGGGGCCTACCATGCGTCGCCGCGATGGCAGCACGGTTGTCGGTCATTCTGATTTGCAAGGACGAGGCGGCCCGGATTGGGGCGACGCTGGAGGCCGCGCGCTTTGCCGATGAGATCGTGGTCGTGGACTCCGGCAGCACGGACGGCACCCGCGAGATTGCCGCCGCCATCGCCGACCGCGTCGTCGAGACCGAAGACTGGCCCGGATTCGGGCCGCAGAAGAACCGCGCGCTCGATCTGGCAACAGGACAGTGGGTGCTGTCGATCGATGCCGACGAAGTGGTGACGCCCGAACTGCGAGACGAAATCATCGCGACCATCGACGACGCTGCGCACGACGCCTACCGCATGCCCAGACTCACCATCTTTCTCGGCCGCGAGATTCGACACAGCGGTTGGTGGCCGGACCATGTGCTTCGGTTGTTTCGTCGCGGATCGGCACGCTTCTCCAATGATCTGGTGCATGAGCGTGTCGCTTTCGAAGGCCGCGTAGGGACGCTGCGTCACCATCTCCAGCATACCGGCGACGACGACGCCGCCTCGCTTCGAGCTAAGTCGATTCGTTACGCGCACGCCGCAGCCGAATCGCTGCATGCCAAGGGCCACGCTGGTGGCCGCTGCATCGCCACGATCAAGGCGGCTGCCGCATTCATGCGGAATTACATCGTGCGCCGAGGCTTCCTGGACGGCCGCGCCGGCTGGGTGATTGCAACGACCGCCGCTGCCGGAAAGTGGCGACGGTACACGCGGCTCGCCGAATTGAATCGAACGCGGACATGAGCGGACCGATTCTTCAGATCAACACGGAACGGGGTTGGCGCGGCGGAGAGCAGCAGACGCTGCATCTCGCGCGCGGGCTGGCGGAGGCTGGCAACGTCGTGGTTGTGGGCCTGGAGGACAGCGACATGGTGGCGCGTGCCAGGTCCGCAGGGCTTGAGACCGCCACCGTGCCGTCAGACCGCGGCCTCGGTGGCGTTCGATCGCTCAAGCGGGTGCTGCGAACGCTGCGTCCCCGCCTGGTGCATGCGCACGCAAGCAAGTCCCACCAACTGGCCCGCCTTGCAACAGCTGGCTCCCGCGTACCGCTCGTCGTGACCCGTCGGGTCGCCTTTCCGCTGAAGCGGGGCCCTGTCGCTCGGTGGAAGTATGTGCAGGGGGTTGCGGCATACGGCGCCATTTCAACCGCCGTTCGTGATGAACTCGTTGCCGGAGGCGTCGCGGCGGACCGAATTGCAATCATTCCAAGCGCCGCCGACTTTGCCGCCATTGATGCCGCTCCGAAGGCCGATCTGTCATCGCTCGATCTGCCCGATGGGGCCGACATCGTGCTGCACGCCGGAGCCCTCACGAGCGAGAAGAATCACGAACTTCTCTTCGCGGCCTGGGCAGATATCAAAGCGGCGCACCCGACCGCGCACCTGCTGATCGCCGGTACAGGTGATCGCGAGTCCGAACTCAGGCACCTGGCAGCATCCATGGCACTCGATGGCGTGCACTGGCTTGGATTCCGTCGTGACATCGTCTCGGTGATGAAGCGGGCGGATGTGTTTCTCAACACGTCCAAGTCCGAGGGGCTCTGCTCAAGTCTGATTCAAGTGCGTCGCTGCGGAGTCCCGATTGTCGCGACGGCGGTGGGGGGTGTTCCCGAGGTCGTCGAGCATGAGGTCAACGGCCTGCTCGTACCCCCCGACGATGCCAGGTCGCTGGCGTCCGCTGCGTGCCGCGTGCTCGAGGACCGGGACATGGGTGACCTGCGCGATCGCATCCCCCGCGATATGGACCGGTTCACCGTGCCGCATATGGTGGCCGAGTACCAGCGACTGTACGACGCGATCTGAGCCTCAGTAGGACTTCGCCCACACAACACGCTTCTCGCTCGGCTTGCCGGTGAAGATGCAGGTGCCGGGCTCGCCGTCGCTGAGCGGAATGCAGCGAACCGTGACGCCCAACTCGGTGTTGATGCGGTCTTCCACCGCTTCGTCACCGCAGAAGTGTGCCCACGCGAAACCACCATGCGGCGGCGTCGTCTCGCCAGCAGGTGCGGCAAAGTAGTCGCGGAAGTCGTCTTCGGAATCAATCTCACAGGAGTTCTCATCACGGAAGGCAGATGCCTGGGCGTAGAGTGAAGCCTGCATCTCCTCAAGAATGTCGTGCGCCCGCGACACGAACGCCGTCCGGTCGACAGACTCCTTGTCCTTGTGCCCCCGGTCCCGCCGAGCCATGAAGACGCTGTCGGCGGCCATGTCCCGCTCGCCAACTTCCAGCCGAATCGGAACGCCTCGGCGCACCCACTGCCAGTTCTTCTCGCCTCCCCGCAGATCGCGGGTGTCAATCTCCACCTCGATGTGCCGGCCGTGGAAGGGGATCACCCGCAAATCGTCTGCGATTTTGCGGCAGTAGTTGAGCACGGCTTCGGGGTCATCGGCTCGCCCGGTCATTGGAAGGATGACCACATGCGCGGGCGCGAGCCGCGGCGGAATCCGCAGTCCGTCGTCGTCTCCGTGTGTCATGACCATGGCGCCGACAAGGCGGGTCGACACGCCCCACGACGTGGTCCAGCAGTGTTCGAGTTTGCCCTCTTCGCTCTGGTAGGTGATGTCCTGCGCTCTGGCGAAGTTCTGACCGAGGAAGTGCGAGGTGCCAGCCTGCAGCGCCTTGCGGTCCTGCATCATGGCCTCGATGCAGAGCGTGCGTACTGCGCCCGGGAACCGCTCGGCGGCAGTCTTCTCGCCCGTGATGACCGGCATGGCCATCCAGTTCTCCGCAAAGTCGGCGTATACGTCGAGCATCCGCTCGGTTTCTTCCATCGCCTCCTCGGAAGTGGCGTGCGCGGTGTGGCCTTCCTGCCACAGGAATTCGCTGGTGCGGAGAAACAGACGCGTTCGCATCTCCCAGCGAACGACATTCGCCCACTGGTTGATGAGCAACGGAAGATCGCGGTACGACTCAATCCACCGGCTGAATGCATCCCCAATGATGGTTTCGCTCGTGGGCCGAACAATCAGCGGCTCTTCAAGCTCGCCCGCGGGAACCAGCCCGCCGTCCGGTCCGGCCTCCAGGCGGTGATGCGTGACGACCGCGCACTCCTTGGCAAACCCGTCGACGTGCTCGGCCTCTTTCTCCAGAAACCGCTTTGGAATGAAGAGCGGGAAGTAGGCGTTGCGGTGCCCCGTGGCCTTGAACATGCCGTCGAGGACCCGCTGGTAGTTCTCCCACAACGCGCAGCCCCAGGGCTTGATGACCATGCAGCCGCGGACGGCCGATGTCTCCGCCAGATCGGCCCGGCGGACGACCTGCTGATACCACTCCGGGTAGTTCTCCTCGCGGGTGGGGGTGATTGCCGTCTTTGCCTTCGTCGCCATGGGCGGCAGGATAGAGGATTCGACCATGTGGCAGTCGGGTCGTGTTGGGAGGCGGTAGATTGGCTGCATGCCACTTTCGCGTGAACAGGTCGAGCGGTATCAAAGGGACGGTGTCTTGGCATTGCCGGGCGCATTTTGCGATTGGGTGGAACTGCTCCGCAGCGGCGTGGATGCCAATCTGTCGGCGCCGGGGGCGTTCTGCACCGATAGCACGACGGGCGGCGAGGGTGGCCGCTTCTTCGACGACTATTGCAACTGGCCGCGGATTGACGCCTACCGCACATTTGCAGAGACGTCACCCTGCGCCGCGATCGCGTCGGCCGCGATGGACTGCCCGGCAAGGCTCTTCCACGAGCACCTCGTGCTCAAGGATGCCGGAACCTCCAAGGCAACGCCGTGGCATCAGGACATCACGTACTACTGCCTGGACGGTTCACAAACCGCAAGCATTTGGATTGCGCTTGATCCTGTCCCGCTCAACAACGCGGTGATGTTCGCGGCTGGTTCGCACCTGAGCGGCAAGTCGTACTTTCCTCGCAAGTTTCTCGACGGGCGAAACTACGACTATGCCAGCGGCGAATATCACGACGTCCCAGACATCGACGCCGGAGAAGGTGGTTACAAGGTGAAGTCCTGGGCGTGCGAGCCTGGCGACGCCGTGCTCTTCAACTTCAGAACCCTTCATGGCACCAACGCAACTGAGCTGCTAGGCCCTCGTCGCGCCGTCGCGTGGCGGTGGATTGGCGACGACGTTCGGTTTCACCGCAGACCTGGCACAACGTCGCCGCCGTATCCGGAGTTGCACGAGCGGCTGCAGACCGGCGACACATTGCCTGCCGACGTCTTTCCAGTCATGCACCCGCGGCCTTGATCTTCAGTCGCGGTCCTGCAGCCTGACCAGGAGCCAGGCTTTCGCCCACGTCCAGTCGTCCTGCACCACTGCGGGGCTGATGCCCAGGGCCTGCGCCGTCTCTCGAACGGTGAGATCTGCGGCGTACCGCAGCCGCAGCGTGTCCGCAGCCCGTGGGTTCAACGCCTCCAACTCACTCAGGTGGGTGTGCAACGCATCGAGATCCTCATGGTGGGCATCGCAGATTGTGCCGAGCTCACCCGGCACGAGTTCCAGCGGCAGCGGCCGCACGCCACCGCCTCGGCGGGCCGCGCCGCGGGCTCGTGCCCGGTCCACGAGCACCTGCATGATTGCCCGGCCGACCGCCCCGAAGTAGTGGCGCGGGTTCGCCAGGGGCCACCTGGTCGTCCGTGCAGCTTGAGCCACACCTCGTTGGCCAATTCGGTTGCGTCCAGCGTCGGTCCACCGCCCTCACGTCCGAGGGCCGCGGCGGCCATCGTCCGCACCTGACCCTGCACCCGCCGCCACAACAGCCCGACCGCTTCGTCACCGCCGTCGTCGAGTCGCCCGAGGAGTGTTCCCGTTGTGCCTGCGCCGCTGGTCCCCGCCATGCCTCAAGGCTACCACGCAAATACTCCAATTGCACCCGAACAGGAGTGGCGGCTCTCCGCATGAAGAGGTGTGGGGCGTGTGGCCCCGGGGAATCAACAGCCGAGACGGGCATCGGAGTGAACGATCGAAGCTTCCTGTGAACCATCCGCATCGGACTCTGCAGACCGCGTCCGGCGGTTGCTGCTGGAGGCGTTGCAGCAGCCTGCGTCCAAGCGAGCGGCGTGGGTTGAGGCTCGCGCCGTGAGCGGGGCTGAGGCGAAGGCGTGCCACCGGCTGTTGGCCGTTGCTGAGACGCCTTCGTCGCGGCCAGAACCCCTCGGAGCCACGATTGGCCTCTGGCGGCTGGTCGCGGTCATTGGACACGGCGGTCATGGCACCGTCTATCGGGCCGAATCAACCGAGCCAGGGGGTCGCCGCGCCGCCGCCATCAAGGTTCTGGACGGCCCGGCCGACGCTGACACGCTCGCAGGCCTCCGCCGAGAGACAGCGGCGATGTCAGCGGTGTCGCATGCGGGACTGATTGGCATGCGAGAGGCCGGCGTCGACGCACTCGCGGGCGTTCCACGGTGCTGGATTGCGATGGATCTCGTTCCAGATGCAGAGCCGGTACTGGATTGGGCGGCCCGCACGCGACCGACGATGGAGCAGCGGCTCGCGCTGCTGGCGGGCATTGCGGCTGCTGTGCAGGCAGCGCACGACGCGGGCGTCATTCACCGGGATCTCAAGAGCAGCAACGTGCTGGTTGACGGCGCCGCCGCGCCGCACCTCATCGACTTCGGCATCGCGCGGGTGCTGGGCGACGCGAGCCTCCGCGCGACCCAAACCGCCGACCGCGGCGCGATCGTTGGCACCCTCGAGAGCCTCGCGCCCGAGCAGGTGGACGGACGGCTCGGACGCGTGAGCGAGCGGACGGACGTGTATGCCTTGGGCGTGCTGGCCTATCGCCTGCTCGCGGGCGAAGTGCCCTACGACACCGGCAT
>CAZMPA010000149.1:0-5866 GCA_964567915.1 uncultured Isosphaeraceae bacterium
ACCATCTCCAACAGTGTTCCGATAATGCCGTGCGAGTTGTCCGTGTCGTTGATGCCGCAGATGACCGTCCGATATCGTCCCGCCAGCACATCTCGCAGGAGACTCTGCCCCCACTGAATTCGTATTTCGCCGCCACCAACGGTTGAGTCGCGTGGGTCGCCTGATGGAAGAATGATGATCCGGTCGCTTCGGCGGTCGGCCTCCATGAGCCGGTCGCCGTCGCCAGCATAGAGCCGGGGTCGTGGCGTCTGAGTCGAAGTGGACATGGGCGGTCTCCAGGGGGGCGGGTGTCAGCATGCGACCATTGGTGTCGCGGTTCGCCCAGCATACATCCGGAGGTCAAATGCCGGGATTCTCGCTCAGTGCGGCGAAACGAGCAGGCCCTTAGTCGAATCGTGAGATACCTTGACCGTGCCGTCACAGGGAAAGGGTGCGTGTGAGTCAGGTGGAGAGCAATCTGGAGGGTGGGGAGGCGCAGGTTGATCCAGATCGGCTGCGGTTCTCCTTTATCACCGCGATTCCGAAGTGGGCACGTGTGGTGGTGCCGCTCCTGCTGCTGTGCTCGGCCGTTCTCAATGTGATAGCGCTCCTGCCGGGTGTTCCGTTTCTGGAAATCGACTCGGTGATCTTGAGCAGCCTTGCTGGGCCGTATTCGATTCTGCTGGTCGTCCAATTGCTATGGGAGCACCACCTCTATCCATTGGTGGTGCTGGTAGTGGGCTTTTCGATCCTGTTTCCGCCGATCAAGATCATCCTCGCATCGCTCAGTCTCTTCAAGCCGATGACGAGCGCCGGTCGGGAACGCATGCTTTCGGTACTTGGGCACCTCGGGCGGTGGAGTCTTCTGGATGTGTTCGTGTCACTCCTCATCCTGCTGGTGTTGAGTGACCAGGGCTTCGTTGGTGTCAAGGTGCACTACGGACTCTATTGCTTCCTTGGCGCCATCATTCTGAGTATGACTGCCGGGGTCATCCTGCATGAAATGTGCCGCCGCTCCGTGCCCGACAAGCACCTGCCGCGCGAGCACAGCAGGCCACTCATCATGCTTGCCGGCTGGCAAGGCGCCGTCGCCACCGTGCTGGCGATCGGCGCGACGGCGGTCATCGTGTTCGCCTTCACCGAACCGATGTTCCAGATTGATCAGTTTGGGATGCGGAGCAACACGTGGTCTCTGTGGGAGGGCATCTCGTTCCTGTTTACGGACGCGCTGCAGATCTTTGCAGTTGTCATGCTTCTGTTTCTGGTGATCAATCCGGTCGCGGTGTTGGTGCTCATGCTCTTCACGTTGTTCACGCCGCTCCCGCGGCGTTGGCGACGACGCTTCTATCTCATCATGCGCTACACGGCTGAGTGGAGCATGCTCGATGTTTTCTCGCTTGCCATGGTGTTGTACCTCTCAGAACAGGCCAACTTTGTTCCGCTGCAGATCAAGCACGGCACCTGGTTCCTCTTTGGAGCGGTGGCTATCTACACGATCGCGATCCTGTGGGCGGAAATGGTCATGCGGCAAGCCATCACGCGTCGTGAGGCGGCTGGCACACTCGGCTTCCGCATTCCCGCGAGATTCCTGCGGCCGGGCGTGCGGCGGTGACGGTTGCTTCCGATCTTGCCCGCGTGTCCCAGTCACTTTCTGATGCGCTGGCTGACGTGACGCCGAGCTTGCCCGTGACGCACGTGCTCGACCCGACGGTGTACGCCTCCTCGTTGCACAAGGCGTATCTGCGATTCGGCCGGGCGCCGATCGAAGCGATCTGGCTCGGAATGAATCCGGGCCCGTGGGGCATGGCGCAGACCGGCGTTCCATTTGGCGAAGTGAGTGCTGTGCGTGATTTTCTTGGCATCACCGGTCGGGTCAAGCGACCGGTTGGCGAGCATCCCAAGCGGCCCGTGGCCGGACTGGACTGCGCTCGAAGTGAGGTGAGCGGCAGGCGGCTGTGGGGTTGGGTAGCGGATCGCTTTGGTTCGGCGGACGCCTTTTTCGAACGCTTCTTCGTATGGAATTGGTGTCCACTTGTCTTCATGGAGCACACGGGCCGAAACCGCACACCAGACAAGTTGGATGCGGCGGCTCGCCGCGTGATTGAGCCGGCGTGCGATGCGGCGCTTCGGGGTGTCGTCGAGATATTGCAGCCGAAGATGGTGATCGGCGTGGGCGCGTTCGCACGCAAGCGTGCGGACGGGGCGCTTGCCGAATTCGACATTCCTGTACACCAGATCCTTCACCCCAGCCCGGCGAGTCCCGCAGCGAATCGCGGATGGGCGCCGCAAGTCGAGCGACAGCTGGAGGCAATCGGCGTGGACCTTCCGATTGTGTGCTGAGCAAAGTCACGGCCGCGTTGTTGGCCAGCATGCGTGCGAGCGCGGCTTGGGGTCAGCATTCACGCCGTTGGCATCGGTCAGGATGATTCTGCATCATCGGCCGGCTTCACAAATGGTCGGAGGCAGACCTGCGCCACGGCGATGCCGATCACGGCAGCGAGGGCCTGCACAATGAACGCGGCCGCCATGCCGGACCGCCGGGCGTTCATGAACTTTTCGGCGAGCGCCGTGTCCTTCGATTGAAGGGTCTCGAGTGCCTGCACATTGCCTTCGGCGGCCCGCTCGGTGACCGTTGCGAGCGATCCGCCTGGCATGGGGTCGGGGAGTGCTGCCGCGACCGTCCAGCCGATGGCGAGCACGCACACGACAATTCCAATGGCGCTTCCGAGCTGCCGCAGTGTCTGCACGAGTCCGGAGACTTCTCCGCGTTGGGCGTCGGGCGCGTTGGAGAGCACATCGGTGTTGGCAGGCGTCGATGCAAAGGTCGATCCGCCGCCGACGAGCACCATGCCCACCGCGAGGATGGGATACGACGCTTCCACGACGCCGATGACCTCGATGCAGAGCCCGACGAGCGTGACAACGAGGCCCGCGAAGACGGGCCGGGCGGCGCCGATGCGGTCGTAGAGCTTTCCGGCGGAGTGAATGACCAGGACGACCGGTACCAGCAGCGGCATGCTTCCGAGGCCGGCTTGCAGGGGCGTGAAGCCGAGGGATTCCTGCAGGTAGATGGCGCCGTACACGGCCTGCGAAGACATGATGAGCGAGACGAGCGCGAGCACGATGGTCTGGCCCAGCATGACGCGGGGGGCGATCAGGCGGATGTTGAGTAGTGGGGCCGGAATGCGTCCAGCTCGAAAGATGAAGACGCTCACCAGCACGAGCCCGGCTGCCGAGAGTGCCGCTGGTATCCAGGCGGCATGTGGCGGCGGATGTCCAAGCCACTCCAGTCCGAGCACCAGGGACGGCAGCCCTGTGAGCAGAAGCAGGCAGCCCACAACGTCCACGCCTCTGGACCTCCTGATAGTCGGAGGCAGACGCAGCCCCACACTGAGGCAGAGCGCCGCCGCAGCGACCGGCAGGTTGAGGAGGAAGATCCACGGCCAGTCTGTGATTGCGAGCACGAGCCCGCCAATCACGGGTCCCGCCATCAGGAACAGGAGCGCGACGCCGAAGTACGTGGCCATCGCCCGGCCTCGCTTGCCCTCGGGATAGGCCCCAATCACGATGGCCGTCGAGGCCGGCTGCATCAGGCCAGCGCCCAGGCCCTGAAAGGCCCGCGCGATGATGATGGCAGTTGCCGAGCTCGCCAACGCGCAGGCGAGCGCGGCGGCCGCAAAGAGCAACATGGCACCGCGAAAGACCGTCAGTCGACCCAGTTTGTCGGCGAGCCGCCCACCGATGGCGAGGCTGGAGGCGAAGGCGACCAGAAACGCGTTGACGACCCAGGCCGCCGTTGGTGTGGTCAGATCGAGGTTGCTCTGAATCGTGGGCAGGGCCACGCCGACCACCGTCGCGTCGAGGAAGATCATCGACAGCGAGCCGGTCATCGCCAGCAGCGTTCGGCCGCGCGGGGGAGATGTGTCAGCGGGCATGAACGGGGATGCTCTCCGGGTCACGGATCGTGGTCAAGCCGCCGCGAATCCGGATGCCGATGTCTCGCTTGACGGTGGGGTGCATTGTGTAGAACACTTTCCGGACTTTGAGGCGGCGAGGTTGCCGCCCCTGAAGGAGGCGCCCATGTGGACTCAACTCATTCTTCCGGCAGTGTGCGCAGGAGGCGCGGTATTCATCGTTTCCGCAATCATCTGGATGCTGGTTGGCTGGCACAACAAAGACATCCAGCCGTTGCCAGACGAAGACGGCTTCGTGAAGTCGTTGGGCGAGCATGGCCTCAAGCCGGGCTTGTACATGTGGCCGAATTGCGCCGATCGCTCCGAGCACGGCGGCGAAGCGTTCAAGGCAAAGTGGAAGGCTGGCCCATGGGGGACCATCAACATTCTGGGCGGGCAGCCGAACTTCCTGCGGAACCTGATCGGCACCCTGATGATCAATCTTGTGGTCGCCTACGCCGTGGCCGTCTCGATCGGCCTGGTGCTCGGAGGCGTCGAACTTGCAAGTGGAGTGCTCGTGACCTGCAGCATGTGCCAGATTTTCGTGCTGGCCCTCCTGCTTGGAGCAGCCGTCTACTGCCTCGGTGGGCTCGGCAATGACCTCTTCCTCGGCAAGCAGGGCCGCTTCATCGGGACATCAATCCTCGACGGGCTCATCTTCGCAGGCGTTCGTCCTCTGGTGGCTGTGGCCCGTGGCGGGGTAGCCAGCAACGCCGGCCCGGGTTCTGAGCAGCGAAACGAAGGGAGAAAGACGCCTCAGGGGCCAAGAATCGGCTTCCAATAAACCGATACGTGGATAGGGTTGTCTCATTAGCCGGCCAAAAATGGCCGACGCTGTATCCACGTAGCACCCCCGAGCCGATTGGATGCTCTCGCCATGACACACATGACACAGTTGGACCCTTCAGCCGATCCCCAGCGTCCCCGAACGGGCGGTATCGACGCCGTCTCAGAGTGGCGGTCGCCGCTGACCAAGGTGGCGAGTGGGCTGATTCTGTATGAGACCGTGACCGGGCTGGCCATCCTGCTGCTTCCGTTCAGCCCGTTCAACCAATTCAATGTCCTGCTGCACACGCTGCTCGGCCTGGCGATGGTTGTGCCGGTCGCGTGGTACTGCTGGAGACACTGGCAAGTCCGCCGCAAGGGCAAGCTGAGTCACTATCAGTTCATGGGATACATGGCGGTCGCATTGCTGGCGCTGTGCCTTGCAAGTGGGATCGTGCTGACGTGGCAGGGTGTGTTTGGCACTCGGATCAGTCTGGGCTGGGACCTTGTTCATCTGATCACGGGACTCGCCATGGCCATCTTCATCATCGTGCACATCGCGATGGTTGTGATTCGCAAGGTGAACAAGGAGGCGTCCAAGCAGGCGCTCGCCGCCGCCCGCCGTTCGTACTACGGGTGGGCGACGCTCGTGTGCCTGATCTGTTTCGGCGCAGGTGGTATCTGGCAGGCGTCGTACCAGCCCCCGCACTTCAACACGTCGTTCGATGCGACGTACAACTGGGGGTTTGGTGAAGACCGTCCGTTCGCGCCCAGTCTCGCCAGGGTGGAGAATCAGGACTGGCAGGACCGCGTCGTTGATGGCGTCGAGGCCAACCTGCTCCCCGAGCAGCGGCATATCTTCCAGGCATCGCTCAAGGACACGGAGCGGGATCCGGATGGGTTGTACGCTCGGGTCAGGGCCAGCGCCGGAGCCGCGGGCGCCGATGCCGATCAGATCGCTGCGATCGAGCGTCTGCTCGAACACGAATCCGCCCATGTCCGTGAGCACACTGCAATCGACCCGCGTCTGCTGGGCGGATCGGCGGGCTGTGGCACCAGTGGATGCCACGAAGAGATCTACCGCGAGTGGCTGCCCAGCGCCCATAGGTACTCGTCGCTCGATGACATGTTCCAGGAAGTGCAGGAGTTGATGGTCGCCGAGACGAGTG
>CAZMPA010000150.1:0-5855 GCA_964567915.1 uncultured Isosphaeraceae bacterium
GGTGGGGGGGGGGGGGCCGCGCGCCGCGCCCCCCCCCCCGGCCGGCGGGGGTGGGGGGGGGGGGCCCCCCCCCCCCGCCGCTCACGGGCTGCGCCGCGGGCAACCGCGTGCTCTAGAGACTCGATGCGTGCGGTCATGTCGGTCGGCGTGATGTTCATCAAACACCTCCTGAGAGAGCGAAATCAATCCGTGGGCAAAGTTCCATGAGCCGGGCGAGGTGTGATGCCTGCCCAGGCGCGAGCGTAGAGGTCGGTGGGAATCTCGAGGTAGCCGGGGTAGTCAACGCGGGCTTTGAGCACGGCGTCTCGATCGACGGTCACGACGGCGACGTCCTCTTCGGTTTCCAATACCACGGTGCCGTCCGGTGCGACCGCGATGCTCGGGCCACCGATCGGCACACCCGCTTCGGGACCTGGGCGGTTGACCGACAGGATCCAGGCCGACGATGTCAGCGCGTTGGCCTGCCAGATCGCCCGCCACTTGCGATAGGTGCCGGGCTCGGTCGCGCGAGGATTGAGAATGACCTCGGCGCCCTGCGCGCCCAGCACGTGACATCCGAACGGCCGGTTGTTGTCGCTGCAGATCTGGAAGCCGAGCTGCATGCCGAGGGCATGCACGGGCTGCGGGGGTGTTGGATCGGACTCGTAGTGGTCCGCCTCCCAGAATCCGGGTTCGTCCGGGATGTGGATCTTTCGGTAGGCATGCATGAACGACCCGTCAGGGCCGAACAGGAGCGCCGTGTTGTGTCGTGCGCCCGCTTCGTTGCGGACGATGGCGCCGCCGAGCAGGCCAATGCCCACCTCCGCCGCGAGGTCGGCCTGCATGGTGTGGCGTGGGCCCGACGGTGGTTCGGCATCCTCATCGCGTGCTTCTCTGGTGGCGGGCACCCATGGCAGAACGGCCAGTTCCGGGAGCATGGCGAGTTCGGCCCCGGCGTCGCGGGCTTCCACGAGTCGGCCGCGGAGCCGGTCGCGGCCGGAGTCGTCGTGGAAGACGTCGCGGATCAGCGCGATGGTGAGTGCATCGGTCATGCGGGCAGTGTATTGGCGGAGGCCGCGGCGGATGGCCGAGGTTGCTGCCGAGTCATGGCGGAGTCGAGACGACATCAGGCCCTCAAGCGGGCGGCGGGTGGCTGGCTGCGAGCCGCCGGGTGGGTGGCCGTCGGCGACGAGGTGAGCATCCCGACTGGTGGGTTTCGGGTGGATGTCGCCGGGTGGACCGATCGCCGCGCGACCCGAAGCGGTCCGTTGGTGCGGTGCGCTCCGAGGACGTGCATGATCGAGTGCAAGGTGTCGAAGGCTGACTTCGCGCGGGACGGGGGCCACGCGGCCAGACTGCTGGGACGGCGGGCGGCGATCCACGAGATGCTCAAGGGGCGGCGGGCTGGCCGGCGGCGGCGGGGCGGAGATGCTGGGCCGAGCCTGCTTGACCTGCGGGGCACGTGTCTGGACGAGGAATCAGCCACCGTTCGGCGGCTTGAACTGGAGCTGGTCGCGATCGATCGCCGGCTTGCGGGGCGATGTAAGTTCGCCAAAATGGTGTGGTGGGGCCTGGCGGACGAATTCTGGCTGGCGGCGCCGGCGGGGCTCATTCCGCGGACCGATCTTCCTCGCGGATGGGGGCTGCTTGAGGCGGACAGCGAGGACGTACTTCGAGTCCGCATTCCTGCGGGCGACGTGTCGTGCACGGATCGTGATCGGTTCCGGGTGCTACGGGGCATCGCCTGTGCGGGAAGCCGCCGAGCGGGCGAAATGCAACTGCCGCTGCAGGGGTTCAGTCTCTCCGGGTAGCCTGCCGTCATGGCCGATCTCGAAACATGCGTCGAACGCACCATCCAGGCGCCTCAGCAGCGGGTGTGGGAGGTCGTCGCGGACATCGCCGCCGCGGCCGACACCATCACGAGCATTACGAAGATTGAGATGCTCACCGGCCCTGAGGTCGGCGTGGGTACGCGGTGGAAGGAGACTCGCGTGATGCTCAGGCGCGAGACGACCGAGGAGATGGAAGTCACGGAGTTTGAGCCGCCGCTTCGATACGTCGTCGAGGCGGAGTCCTGCGGGGCGCACTTCTCAAGCGAAGTCCGCTGCGATCCAATTGGGGAGGACGTGACCAGGTTGTCGATGCGGATGCGGACGCGGCCTCTGAACCTGTTCGCGAAGCTTATGAAGCCGCTTGCGAAGCTGGCCCTCAAGTCCACGTGCAAGATGGTCGCCAAGGACTTTGACGACATTGCGCGGGCCGCCACCGGCGGCGATGAGGCCGAGCCGTGCCCGGAGTGATCTTTGACCTCGACGGCACCCTGGTGGACAGTTATGCCGCCCACTTTCACGCTTGGACGACGATTGCTGCCGATCTCGGGCACACCCTGACCGAACCCGAGTTCCAGAAACAGTTCGGACTCAAGAACGAGCCCATTCTGGCGGAGTTGCACGCTTGGACCGACAGCCCGGCCCCGAGCGATGAGGTGGTGGCAGCACTCGCTGCTGAGAAGGAACGCCGGTACCGGGCTCGCATCTCCGACGTGTTTCCCGAGATGGAGGGGGCTGCCGGCCTGGTCGGCATGTTGCGTGACGCGGGCTGGCGTGTGGCGGTTGGAAGTTCGGCGCCCCGGGAGAACATCGACTTCTGCCTTGAGCGGTTTCGGTCCATTGGTGCGGAGTTCGACGCGGTGGCGTGCGGGTGCGATGTCGCCCGAGGCAAGCCCGAGCCGGATGTGTTTCTGCTCGCGGCTGAGCGGCTCGGTGTGAACCCCGCGGCGTGCGCGGTGGTCGAGGACGCGTCGGCCGGCATTGAGGCCGCTCGGCGGGCCGGCATGGCGAGCGTTGGCATCTGCTCCACGGGTCGGACCCGCGACGCGTTCGCGGAGGCCGATCATGTCGTCGACACGCTGACAGAATTGGGGCCGGATGTGTTCTCCCAGTTGCTGGGGCGTCCCGAGTGAGTCATCTCGACCTTGCCACAACCTGGTTTCTCGCCGCCCGCACCATGGCGTGCGGTGGTGACGAGCCGTCCATTGCGGAGGAGGCGGCCGCGGGTCTGTTTGCGCGGGCGATTCTCGGGCTCGATGAGGGGACGTGTATTGAGGCCAAGGCCGCGGAGCACATGCAGGCGTTGACCTTGATCGATTGCATGTCGATGGCGGGCAAACTGCCGCGTGGAACGGCCGATCAGGTCATGGCTGGGGTGATGATGATTGCCTATGCCGCCGCGAGTATGCAGCCACTGCAGGTTCGTTGGGCGTCCATGCTTGCCTCGGCCATGGACATGACCGAGGAACGGTTTCAGCGGTGCTGCGTCAACGCTCGGGTCATCGCATCCATGCTTCCGCATGAGCAGGAGGCGGTCGGTGGCTGAGACGCCGAGCAATTTCGACTTCCTGCAGAAGTACGACGACCGCGTCGCGCACCTGGCTGCGCAGGCCGAGGCGTACGTGCATAGCGATCCGGACTCGGCCCTCTTCAAACTGCGACTGATGGTGGAGACGATGGCGCGTACGCTCGTCGACATGCAGGCGCCGCAACTGGTCGATGCCGACCTGAGCGTCATGCTGCGATCGCTGCAGCGAAGCGGGTTGTTGTCGCGTCGAGAGGCGGACGGAATGCACGCCATCCGGCGGGATGGCAACGCTGCCGTGCACGGCCATGACAGCACGACGCCCACGGCCATGCGGCGCCTCAAGGACGCGTGGGCGCTCGCCCGCTGGTACGCCCGCACCGTTCGTCGAGGCGCGAAGGTCGACGCTCCCGCGTTCCAGCCGCCGCCGCCGCCGGCCGAGGACGCCACGCAGCGGGCCGCGCGGGAGCGAGCCGAAGCACTGGAAGAGGCCGTCGAAGCCCGGCGAGCGCGGACGCGGGAGGCCTTGTTGCTGTTTGGCGATGGCGATGACCTGAAGGCCATGCGGTGGCGGTTGCGGGGCGAACTGCGGGGTCTGGAGTACGTGGCCGCCGCGGCGGGCGAGCCCATCGTCGATGCGGACTTTGTAGCGCTGGTGATGGCCATGGATCTCGAGCAGATTCTGGAGCATCCGGCGTGGGGTCGCTCGAGCCAGGAGGCCAAAACAGCGGTAGAATCGCAGTTTGAGGCCTTCAAGTCAGCCCACGCTGCGGCCGAGGCCGAGTATCTGGCCAATCGGGCCGCGTTGGCCCGGGAGAGCCGGACGCAGGGCTGATCGGAGGCAACGGCCCGGCAAGGGTGCATGAATTGTGCCGTCTGTGCCGATTTGAGGGGGCTGTGGGGGCTTCACTCGGACATGCCGAGGGTTGCATCAGGCGTGAAATGGGCCACACTGAGGGCAAGGTCTCCAGATGCGGCGAGAGGATTGATTCACATGCTCAGTGCGTTGACGATTGGTGTGACGGTTGCGGCGATCGGTGGGAGCTCGAACCTGGTGGGATTCCACGAGGACGGCAACCTGGATCCGGCGTCCGGCATGGGCGGCTGGTACGGCTGGGCAACCGATCTGCATGCCGCGGTCGGCATCGTCGGTTCGCCGATGAACTTGGCGGGCCAGGCTGAAGTCATCTACATCAGCGACTTCAATGGAAACATCGTCGGTACCGAGACGCTGCTCGCATCTGACGGGGAGGATGGAGATCAGTTTGGATACGCCGTGGCGATTGGCGAAGTGGCGGGGACTTCCGACGGGGGTGTCGCGTTCGTGGCGGCGCCGGCGTGGTCCGATACCGAGGGGCCATCGTACGAAGGTGCTGTCTATGTCTTCACGGATGACGGCAGTGGTTCCGTGACCGAGGCGCATCGGCTCACCATGGACGCGCCCGGGTCGTTCGGGCCGCGATTCGGTATCTCGGTCGACTTCGATGGCGTGCGGCTTGCCGTTGGGGCGGCGTGGGAATCCAACGAGGACGACGGCGCGGGCGGCACGCTTGCGAAACATGGGGCCGTGTACATCTACACGATCGCCGGCGACGGAACGCCCACGCTTGAGCAGCGGCTCATTTCAGACAACCCGCAGTTCGAGGCGTACTTTGGCACGCAAGTGGCCATCGATGGCGACCAGGTGGCCATCAGCGCGCTTGGTGAGTCGGGTGCGGTGGCCTATGGCGGCGCTGTCTACGTGTTTGAGCAGGACGAATTCGGGGAATGGATCAAGACGGATCGCGTTGAGCCCGCTGAAGCAGAGTACGGCGCGTCGTTCGCATACTCCCTGGACCTTTCCGGTGACACCCTCGTAGTCGGGGCGCCTCGTAGAGGTGGTGGCGACAACGGAGAGGGCTTCCCGTACAACGGGTACGGCATGGTCCATGTGTTCGGCCGCGCTGGCGGTGTCTTTTCGGAAGTGCAGCAGGTGCTCCCTCAAGTGGAGTCGATGGGATTCCAGTGGGGCTGGTCGGTTGCATACGACGGCCAGCATCTCGCGGTTGGGGCAAACAACTGGGCGACGGCAGAGTTCGGCGAAGGAGCGGTTGCGCTCTGGGAGCAAGGCCCGGATGGACTGTTCACCCACGAGCGGCTCATTCAGAGCTCGGATGCCGGCTACGGGGATCAATTCGGGACGTCGGTCGCCTTGGCGAGCGACAGGGTGCTCGTCGGCATGTGGGATCAGTTGGATGCGGTCGACGGCGGCGGCGCCTACCTGTTCTCCCGCGGCTGCGGCGGTGACTTCGACGACGGCGGCACGATTGACGCGGACGACGTGATGGACCTCATTCTCGATTGGGGCAGCACCGGCATCCATGCGACCGATGTCGAGCAGGATCTGCAGGTCGGCATCCATGACCTGCTCGTGCTGCTTGAGTACTACGGCGTCTGCAACTGAGCCCCCAGAAGCCCATCACACCCCAACACGCGCGGCAGGACTCGAACCTGCAACCCTCGGCTTCGAAGGCCGATGCTCT
>CAZMPA010000151.1:0-5850 GCA_964567915.1 uncultured Isosphaeraceae bacterium
ACCGATGCTGCCCGCCGCACGATTGAGTGGTGCGGGAGGCTGGGCATCGAGGCGCTCACCTTGTACTCCTTCTCGACCGAGAACTGGAATCGCCCGCCCGCGGAAGTTGCCGCGCTCATGTCGCTGGTGCAGGAGATGCTTCCGGGCGAGCACGACGGCATGATGGAGAACAGCGTGCGGTTCCGGGCGATCGGAGACCGCAGTGGCCTCCCGGGGCCTGTGGTCTCCGCGATTGAGGATGCCGAGCAACTCACCAGCCACAACGATCGCCTGCTTCTCAACATCGCCCTCAATTACGGCTCGAGGCAGGAGATTCTGCATGCCGCGCAGACGCTCGCGGCTCGCGTCGCGGCGGGCGAGTTGGCGGCCGAGGACATTGATGAAGCGGCGTTCAGCGACGCACTCTGGACGCGGGACCTGCCCGACCCGGACCTGCTCATCCGCACCAGCGGAGAACTGCGGGTCTCGAACTTTCTGCTGTGGCAGATTTCGTACGCGGAGATTGTGGTGACCGACACGCTCTGGCCGGACTTCGGCGGCGAGGCACTTCAGGACGCCATCCGCTCGTACGCCGGGCGGTCAAGACGCTTTGGCGCGAGGCCCTGACGCCCGCGAGCGACCGGAGTCCGGCGGGCGGTCAGTCGGCAATCCGCTGCAGCAGCAGAATCCGCGGCCGGTCGCCCGGCGCATCGACGTTGCTGCGATCCACCAGCATCACGTAGCGTGAATCGTCCACGATCTGATCGCGGTCGGTCGCGTCCCACACGCCCGTGTCCGGATTGCGCCGGAAGGTCCGCACGCGCAGATGGACCGTGAACACATCGGACCGCGTTGTGACGATGTTGGAGATACCGCTGAAGAGCAGCGACTGCTCCTCGGCGTCGCCTGCGACACGGTCGCCGGTGAGATGGAGTTCGCGGTAGCGTGGATCCGTCCCGAGCATGTCGTCAAGGGGATCGTCCCAGATGGCCGCGTAGGGTCGCGACGCAACGTGCTCATACTCGCTCAGGCCCGGCACCTGCGAATCGAGCAGCCGGTCGGTGTCAGTGGACAGGAACGCGCCAGGGTCGTCCAGGGCGTCGCGGCGGCGGGTGCCGGTCGAGTCCGCCGAGGTCCGGCCGTCCCACATGGGCGTACCACCCGAGGCCGTGCCATCGACTGCATGGACCTGCTCACTCTGGAATTGGAAGGGCGATCGGCCGGACCAGTCCATACGCCAGGCATCGGACGCGACGGACGAGCCAAGGTGCTCGCGGTAATCCTCATCGACGCCGTCACCATCCACGTCCGCGAACAGCGAGAAGTCGTAGTAGGCAGGCCGAGAGAGATTGAACAGCTCACCGATCGATGCGAACCCTCGGCTGCCCCGGCTGAAGCGAACTGTCTCGTCTGCCTCGGTGTCGGCCAGGGCAGGAGTCCCATATTGGCCAGCCAACAGGTCATAGACGCTGTCAAGATCAGCGACCAGATCGTCCTCGTTACCCGGAACGCCGTCTGAATAGGGCGGACCGTCTGGAACACCTGGGACCAGATCCGACTGGGTCACCTCCATGGGGTCGAATTGAGCAGGATCAGTCACATATCCGGCGGGCGTCTGCCCCCCACCATCTCGATATTGCGAGATCGCTTCGGCAACCGCGGTCCGAGGATGCGGACTGTAGGGACGCTCAGGCTGAAGGGATCCCGCGTTGAAATCATCGAGGATGGATGTTCCCGCCGTGTTTGGGTCGGCATGCACCATACGGTACATGTGCGGCATCGCCCGGAGCACCTCAACCGGCGCGGTGTTGATGTTCACCATGCCGCGTGTCGGGTAGCCCTCGAAAATCCGGGCGTTGTCAAAGCGAGGACTCCGCGCCGCAAGCTGCACGCCCGACGCGGGGTCGGCATAGAGCACCCAGTCCTCCGGGTCATCGATGAAGCCATCACGGTAGTCGGTCACGTACGCGTTGAGGCTGCCCGGATCACTCTGCACGAGGTCGTAGATGCCCGGTCCGTCACAGACGAGCATGTCGAGCAGCCGCTGCGCCGCCGGCAGGTCCGGTCCGACGTGGGCCACTTCGTCCGCGTCGAGGTACCAGTGCCGCCAGTCCGCGGCGTTCGGGTCGTTCGACAGCGAGAGGTCGTAGCCGTCGAACGTCGTGAGCGGTGTTCCGTCGCCGTCGGGATCGCTGTAGTCGATCTCATACGAGGACGTGGGGTCGCCGACGATGGCATTCGGGCCGTCTTTGGTGCCCTGCAGACTGAGTCGTCCGGCGAATCGCCCCGCGCCGGAGGCCAACTCGCCGGCGAGGGTCTCGGAGAAGGTGCGAATCGTGCGAATGCCCTGCGTATCACCAAAGTCAGGCTGTGCCGGCCAATCTGGGTAGTAGTCCGCTGGCCAGGACGCCTGGTATGCGCTGTTGACCTCCACCATCGGCACGTGGATCTCATGGGCGATCGTCGGAATCTCAAGCACCTCGCCCACCTGCTCGAAGTTGGCGTCTTTGAGCTGCACCTGGTAGCCGAATGGCATGAGGATGTCACCGTCAATCTCGCGAGGACCGTAGAAACCCTTGTCGGGGAAAGAACGGTTTGCCTGAGGATCGTTGGTGTTGTAGCCCGCCGACAGGTCATACCCGCGATCAGCGTCGACGATCACACCATTGTCGTTTCGCTGGTGGCCGAAGGCGAGGAAGTGTGGCTTGCGGGCCTCGAACAGGTAGTACTCATCTGTTTCAAAGTCCGACCCGGCGTTCTCATCGACATTGATCGTATAGGTCCAGGGCAACCGCACATTTCGCGTGGCCCACGGGTATGGATACGGGTTCTCGCGGGTGTACTTCGGAGCCGCCGTGTCCTCATCCAGGAACGGCCACGCGTTGCCCGAACCTTCGGCAGTCCTGCCTACGCCATCCGGGTCCCAATTCCAGTTGAGAATGTTGCCGTGCTTGAATCGCAGTGCGGACTGGAAACTGTCCCAGTGTTCCTTGCAGTTGTTACCGGTCAGTACGCCCACGCCTTGTGTTGCCCCGGTGGACCCCCAGCCGAACTCCCACTCAGCCGTCCCGGAGCCGTCGTCTTCATTGAAGGGGAAGAACCGCGGATGCGGTGTGGTGATCGTTGTCTGCCCGGGGGGAACATCCGTCTCCAGCATTGACCTGTTGGCCGGCAGCCTGCCCGCCGCGTCGTCAAGAAGCCCGTCGTTGTTCTGATCCCAGTCGTTGGCCGGATCGCCAAGAACCATGAGGTTGATGCGGCGGCGGGACTGTGTGGCTGGGTCATTGATGGTCCAACTGTCCCAGTTCGCAATGCCCCGCTGAAAGGCGATCGACGGATGCGTCGGCAGTTTGGCGCCAGACGCCCGTCCGGCCTGCTGCTCGGCCCATCGCAGCTCCCAGTGCAGCGGCGGCTTGCTCCAGTCTGCCGGGGCCTCGCCCGTCCACGCTGCGCCCGGATAGTTGTAGAACTCGGCGCCCAGTTCCGGCAGGTTGGCGTCCACCAGAAGCGGGTTGCCCGCCTGAATGTCGGCGTACAGGGCATTGCTGTTGACCGCCTCCCACCCGGGCTGGTGGGATGCGCGGTAGGCATGGTCAATGTTGGTTCCGTCTAGTGCCTTGGCTGACACGAGTGGCGGCCAGGCATCAACATCCCACGACTGGCCGTCAGGCGGGATATAGCCACCAGGCTGCGCGGCCTGAAGTTGGGCGTCCGGCATCAGACCGAGTTCGTTGGCCCATTGGGGAGACCACGACTTGGTGACACGCCCCACGCCAGCCACAAAGCGTGGCGCTGCTCGATCGGCCCTCCAAAGCCGTCGATCGGCTTCGGCGAGGTCGTCCACGACGGGGCCATCCACACTGGGATCCGGCTGCGCGGAGACATTCTGATTCACGTCGACATCGTCGGTTGCCCACGCGCGGGAGTACCGCCCCCACTGCATCCATCTGGCGTCCCAGGGATCGACCGAGAGCGCCCCCCAGTGCTCCCGCCCCTGAGCGTTGTGGTGGGGCAGGCTTCCCACGCCGGAACTGTCCAGCGCATCCACCACCAACAGCTCATTCTCTTCCACATCACCGTCACCATCTTCGTCCCATGGGTCCTTCCGCTGCCTTCGCTGCAGCGACTTGGGGTACCCCATGTTGAAGTTCGCAGCGACGGTGGCCGGCGGGGTTCCACCATCTGTGTCGTAGGTCGGCGCCTGCACCTGCATCTGCAGGAAGCCCGTGCCCGCTGTGGCGGTCGAAAGGGCCGTCGTCGGCGGCAGCGCGTGCATTGCCATCTGGGTCCCGATCACGTGTGCCAACTCATCAACGCCATCCGCGCCGACGGTTCTGTCGATCACGATGTTCGCCGAGTCAGGCGTGTAGCTGCCTTCAAACGGGCTGTCATACGTCCGCACCAGTTCCACGGCGGCGCCGCGGGTGGGGTTGATCGTCGGGCCGTTGAACACGCCGCCGCCAGCCGCGGCCGCGTCATACCAGAAACTCGCCGACGTCAACTCGTCGGGTTCGATGCCCCCCGCTGTCGCACTCAGCTTGTCCGGGTCGATCCGCCAGATGAGCTCACCCGGCTCGATTTGCCGGTACGTGTCCCCCCCGTTTGCGACCGACGCCTCGGGATCCAGCACCTGGTGCCATGCCGGGTGCCGACGCGGCTCGGCGTCGAGGAAGTCGAGCCACTGAACAACCTCGGACGGGCGGTCGTTCCCGTCGGCATCGGTGTGCGCAGCGCCGCGCCACGGCGCGAGTTCCATGCCGTTGAGGACGATCATCAAACTATACGGCGCATCATTGGTTGCAGGAGGCAGCATGGGAATCGGGGCGTTCGTGGGATCCACCTCAAACGATGGCACCTGCTCGGCGACATCGACGCCCCCCTGCGGCCCGGGGTCGCTGAAGGTCTGCGCGGTTCGCATCGGGCCATCGGCGGTCGGGTCGAGCGGGATTTCCCAGGCCGGCCCGCCGTCCTCCCCGGTTCGATCGTCGCTCATCAGGCGAAGCTTGTAGATCGGTTTCAGAATGCCATCCACGCGGCGCATCAGCGGAATGGCGTGCTGGTACGGGTTGATCAACTGCACGGCGAACATCACGCGGGGCACGACCGGCATCTCGTCCCCCTCAATCGTGCCGCCGTCTGTCGAGATCTGCGTTTCATTCTGATAATTGCCGACCCAGTACCAACTCCACTTCTGGTGGCAGTCGTCGTTCTGGCAGATCAGCTCGTCAGGGAACATCCACGGGCGAGCGATCTCGGCAAAGAAGACCTCCGAAATGAATGGCTGCGGCTCCATCCCGAGCATGTGGACTTCGGGCGCGTAGACCTCGCTCCAATGCGGAACAGGCTCGAAGTTGTCAGCCGTGCCGTAGAGCGGATACGAGTCTTTGACGCATTCGCACGTGGGATCCCCCGCGACCGAGCTCACACCATTGAAGTAGTTGGCCTGCTGGTTCTGGGGGCGTCCGCACGCAGTCTTGCAGACATCCTCAATCTCCGGGCAGTCGGCGGTGCCGCTGATGGTTCGCATCAACCCAACGACCTGGTCGCCCCCGGCGGCGGCCCATGGCCGCTGCTCGACGTACTCGGCCAGACCATCGCCATCCAGATCAATCGCGACGCACACGATGTCCCATGGCTCCATCTGCGAGATCACCATCCCGGCATTGGCGGACTGGGGTCTCGAAATGTCAGACAGGTCCACGTGGTCCGAGACGTGGTTGCCGCTTCCGTTTCCGAATGACAGATCGTTCAGCAGTTGGTCGGGGTCGGTGCTTCCTCCAATCGACGTCGTCTCGCCGCCAGCAAAGACAAGGTCTCCCGAGTTGTTCGGATCGACATTGGCGTCGAGATCGTCGGGGTAGTAGGCGCCTT
>CAZMPA010000152.1:0-5807 GCA_964567915.1 uncultured Isosphaeraceae bacterium
TGACGAGGAAGAAGAACGACAGCACCACGCCGAGATGATCGCCACGGCAGAGTCCATTCTGCAGCGACTGGGACTCCCATATCGGCTGCTCCAATGCTGCACGGGCGACCTTGGCCCCAAGAACGCGGACATGATCGACATCGAGTCGTGGATGCCTGGGCGTGGTCCACTCGGCGCCAACGATCGGCCAACTGGCGAATGGGGCGAGACGCACAGCGCGTCCCGCCTGCACGACTACCAGTGCCGTCGGCTCAACCTGCGTTACCGCGACGAGCAGGCAGGAACACGGTTCTGCTGGTCGCTCAACAACACGGTCCTCGCGAGCCCCCGCATTCTGGTTCCCCTTCTGGAGATGAACCAACGCGCCGACGGAACGATTGAGATTCCCGAAGCGATCAGACCCTACATGGGCGGACGCGATTCGATCGGCTGACGCGCCTGGTCGATCCTGACGACCTCGGCTTCGACAACGAACATCACACCCGAGCCAAGCTCAAAGAGGCGGCGATGCCGTTTTTGATCGACGATTGCGGCCGCAGCGCAGCGAATGGTTTCGCCCGACAGCCCGTCCGAGCCTCCCGCCAGCATTCGCGCGGCGGCATCAATGGACGCGATGCGAATCCCCTCGCTTGCGGCCGCGAGGGTTTCGCGGCTCCACCGGCCGTCTTGCGGACGCACCACCCGCTCGGCCAGCGCGTCGGCCGCGGACGCCCGAAGTGCCGTACCTGCAGCGAGTCGGCGGGCGACGCCTGGCCTGATCTCCTCGAGCAGCGGAAGTACGTCCCGGCGAAGCCGCCCGCGAAGTGTCTTCGGATCCACATTGGTGGGGTCATCGTGCCACGCCACGCCAGCCAGGGTGCACAGGTCCGCCGCTTGCGCGCGGCTGCATCGCAGCATCGGCCTGACCAGATCCACGCCACAGCCGAGGGGCCGCCGCGGACGCATGCCGACCAGTCCCCTTGGCCCGGCCCCACGCACGAGGGCCAGCAGAGTGGTCTCAAGTTGATCCTCGGCCTGATGGGCGGTCGCGACCACGGTCGCGCCGCCGCTCACGGCCACGTCGAGCAACGCCTCATACCGGGCGTCCCGCAACGTCGCCGGCGTTGCACTGTCGCCGAGTCGCACGTGCCGCAGTTCAAACGCGCAGCCCAGATTCTGCGCGAGCTGCTGCACCGACTCCGCCTCGAGGTCCGCCTCTGCTCTTCGATGATGATGCACATGCGCGATGGTCACCGCCGCAGGATCGGTGCCACACGCCCGCAGCGCAAGCGCCAGCGCCACCGAGTCCCGGCCGCCGCTGACTGCCGCCACAATGCCTCCGGACCACGTCTGGTCCTTGACGGCTGCCGACACGATCCGAACGAGTGGATGCGTATCGAGGCTCGGCGGCCTGTCAGGCACCGCCGGCCCACCGATCATCCCACTGCATGCCCTCCGGAACGCTTGCGCCTTCGCCGGTCTCCAGCAGGCTGGCCACTGGATAGACGCAGAAATCGGACGCAAAGGCCGCGGCAGGTCGGTGATTACCACTTCGACCGACACCGCCAAAAGGCAGCGCGCTGCTGGCACCGGCTGTTCCTGTGTTCCAGTTCAGGCAGCCGACCTTGAGCTGCGACAACACGGCGTCGAACACCGCGCGATCGCTGGAGAACACGGCTGCGGCCAGGCCGTACCGTGTCGCAGCGGCCTCGGCAATCGCCTCGTCCAGAGACCCAACACGGCACACCTGCACGAGCGGACCGAAGACTTCCTCGTCGGGTCCGCCAGCAAAGGAGTCGACCTCGGTCACACCGCCAGTGACAAACCAACCCGGCCCATCGACGGGCACACACGGCACCAGTACACGGCCCCCGCCGCTGGCGAGTTGTTGTTGAGCCTCCAGGACGCGATCTCGCGCAGCCTCGCTGATGACCGGCCCCATAAAGACCGGCGCCTCCCCAGACGGATCACCGACAAGCACCGTGGAGGCGCACGTGGCCATCGCGGGGATGAATCGGTCTGCAATGTCCTCGTGGACGATGACGCGGCGAGTGCAGGTGCATCGCTGTCCCGCCGTCGCGAAGGCAGCTCTGACGCACTCGATCACAGCCTGTGGCAGATCGGCATCGGGCATGACAATCGCCGGGTTGTTCCCGCCAAGCTCGAGCGCCACGATTCGGCCCGGGTCGTCGAGGCAGGCCTCAAGAATCCGTCGGCCCACCGGCCACGACCCTGTAAAGAGCACACCGTCAACATGCTCATGAGTCACCAGACTGCTCGCAATGTCCGGTCCACCATGCACGAGCGAGATGACTCCGGAAGGCAGCCCCGCGTCGGCCCAGCATTGCACGAGCGCCTCGCCGCATGCTGCAGCCTGCTCACTGGGCTTCAGGATGACTGCGTTGCCTGCGAGAATCGCCGGCGCGATCTGCCCGTTGGGCAGATGCATCGGGAAGTTGAACGGACCAATCACGGACATCACACCGTGAGGTCTGAACGTGCACGCGCCTGTACGAGAGTCGTTGACGGGGAACGACCACGGCGAGACGCGGGATGCACCGGGCCCGTCGATTGTGATGTCGACTTTCGCAGCCAGCGCACCGGCCTCTGCCATCGACTCGCCACGTGTCTTGCCCGTTTCTCGGAGAATCAGTTCCGCCAGGTCGGCCTTGCGATCAGTGGCGATCTCGGCAAATCGCCGGAGTGCGCCGGCCCGTTCATCCATAGGCGTGCTCGCCCACTGCACCGATGCCGCCCGCGCCGCCGACACCGCTTCGTCCACGTGGTTGGCCCGAGGGGATCCGATCCAGCAGCAATCGTCCGGCATCGCTGGATTCAAGGACTGAACAGCATCACCATCAATCGGTCGCCACGTTCCGGCGATGAGGTCTCGGCCGTTCATGCTGGCTCGCCCGCGGACTCGGGCGTCACGCCAACCTCGTCACCTTGTGACACTCCGAGCAGCGAGGCGTCTTCGGTGGACAAAACAACTCCGCCGCCCTCAACCGACGCGACGGAAGCGCGAATGCCGCGGAACCCGCTATCGCCGGAGTGACCCACAAAGCAGGCGATGTCCTCTCCGGCACGTTCCACCACGGCATCGACGACACATCGAGCAGTCTGCTTCACCAATGGAATCTCATCACGCTCGGCCTCGACGTTTGGACCGCCGTCGAACGGATCCACTTCATCGCAACGCCTGAATCCTTGCCGCTCGAGCATTCGCAGCGCAGGGACAGCCGCTGGCGCGACCCGGCCGATCAGCCGTCTGGCCTCGGCCGGAAGCAGCGACACGTAGATCTCCCCTTCCGGGAAGAGCGACATGATGAACTCCTTGCTCGTCCGGCTGAATGCGTCGGCCTCGACGTAGGAGAGGTTGATGAAACGGCGACCAAGGTGATCCCACAGCATCGTCCTGCCGTCGGCGGTGAGGTCGCCCATGATCTCGCCAATCAGTCTGTGATCGAAGCGACCGGGATTCGCTCCGATGTACGCAAACCGCATCTTGCTCAGGAGTGAACCAAGTCGGTGGGGGCTGCCTCTCCAGGACGACCCGATCACAAGTCCCCCGAGTTCGGTCGGGCCACTGGCATCCTGACCGAGTTGCAGCGTCATCTGAACCTGTCCGGCCTGAAGATCGCGACTGTAGTGCTCTCGCTTTCGGACGCGCAGAAAGAGCCGTGGGCGGTCCGCCGTTCCCTTGCCAGTCATCAGACTGGACGTCCCCGCAACGCGGCCTGCAGTCGTGTCCTCAAGCACGAACATGTACACCGCAGGCTTGTCACCGGCTCGCCCCGCGAAGCACTCGGAAGACCACTCCACACGGTCACGCAATGCAACCGGATCGGGCGGCAGGTTTCCAGAGTGCACCGTCCGCGCGAGCCGCAGCAGGGCCGGGACATCGTCATCTATGGCATTTCGAACGACGAACACGTCAGCCGTCCTCCCCTTCTGCGGCGATCGCCGCCTGAACGATGTCGAGCACGGCGTCGAGATGCGACGGCTCCAACACGCCCACTGGCGGCAGAAGTCGCAGGTGCACCGGGCCATGCCCACAGAGGAACGTGATGACGCCGTCACGGAACAGTCGCTGCACGAGTGACGCAATCCGGCCACGGTCGCCACCGAACGGTGTCAGCCGCATCATGCCACCTGTACCCCCCCACCTGGGCATGGGACCGCGAGGGCCCTCAACGTCGGGGAAGCACGCTGGCAACGCAGCCACCATGGCCTCGCACCGATCTGAAAACTGATTGAAGAACCGCGCGTGGCGGCCATCGGGCCCGTAGGCGTCCCCTGACGCGAGGCGCTCGATCACGCGGCGGCCGACCGCCATGGCCGCAGTTGACCCCAGAAAGGTTCCGCTCAGGAGTCCCGGACGTGGATTCAGGGAAGATCGCCACATAGCGGCGCAGCCCTGAGACATCTTGCCGACGGTTACCACGTCGGCCATCGGTCCGAGGCCAAGCCCTTCGAACCTGAACATCCGGTCCGTTCGACCGAACGTCTGAATCTCGTCAAACCAGATGGGCACGCCGGCGCCGCGAGCCGCATCGATCAATGGCTGAAAGAAGCTCGCGGGCGCGGCTGAGAAACCGCCCTCGCCCTGCACGAGTTCCATCACGAAGCAGGCATGTTCACCGGGAGACGCCGTGAGTGCCGCCTTGATCGCGGCAAGCGCGTCGGCACTGGATCCCTCAGGGTCGGCGGCGTCCCAGAACGGCAGGTAATCCACTTCGATCGAGCGGGGCACACCCTCGCGGTGCCCTGGGCTGTCTCCGATGTGCGAGAGGGTGACCGTACGGCCGATGAAGTTGTCACGAAATGCCAGCACGCGTCCCGCACCGTCTCTGGCCTGCATGCATACTTTGAGCGCGTTCTCGTTTGCCATGGCGCCTGAGCACGCCGGGTAGCAATGTGCCATCTCCGCGCCGCCCCGGCGAGCGGCGTCCCGAAGCGCCTCGGCAAACCGAACGGCCTCACCGTTGCACTGCAGATTGCCTTGCATTACCGTGTCCTGCACCGCCGCCCCCAACGCAACCCGCGCCAGATCGAGGTCGCCATGGCCGAACCCGTGCACGCCGATACCAATGATCATGTCCCACTTGACGGACCCATCAGCGAGTTCCACCAGAGCGCCGCGGCCGCGGCCTGAGCCGATCGCAGGGTAGAAACCCGCACGGCCCCTGACGTCGGCGAGCCGCTCATCGAGGTCGGCCAGAACCGCAGCCCGATTGGGATCGGGGGGGCGTGGTTCGGTCAAATCGGCTGTTGCGGCATCGAGCGCGTGGACCATCTCGTCCTGCGCGGCCATCATCCGGGCATCCATTGTGCTCATGACCGCTATGGTAGTTCAGCCGCTGGTCTGGAAGCGAAGCGGCACCCATTCGCCTCGATCCGCCGGCCCACGGCATGCCAGCATGCACTGCCGAGCAGGCTCGCCGATGACACATGCGTTGGTCGCGGTCGGCTCGCCGTCTTCCTCGTGCCTGCAGATTGAATCGACCCCGTCCTCGCGATCCGACATGATCGCCTTGATCGCCTCCATGTCGAGTGATCGCTGCGAGAGGAGCGAGCCAGCGCGATCCAGCCGCCGCAGGCTGCTGCTCGACGGGGGTTCGGCATCGGCGCCGTCCAGCGGGCCGGCGAGGCAGTGGTTCGTCCGAACGATCGGCTCTTCGTCCAGATCATTCCTCACCGTCATGGTGGCGGAGCACTCCAGTTCGATGGCGCCGCCAACGTCCGCAAGCAGGATCGTGTGCGCGGCTGTTCGCGGTGCGTGCTGAATAACGGCAGCGGCCTCTTCGCGATCTCGGCACCGAATCGCT
>CAZMPA010000153.1:0-5780 GCA_964567915.1 uncultured Isosphaeraceae bacterium
CTGGCCTCGCAACATGACGAAATCAGGCATCGACCACAACTGAAAGACCGACCGCCTATCAACCACGCCGCCGTTCTGATCCGCCGGCGCAGCTGATCCGCTGCCCCAGACCGTTGATTCAAAGCTTGTCTCAAAGCACTCGGTCCGGGGAGGAAACGCCTTGGCAAGGTCTGCCCGCAAGTCGGCACCTGTCCGCCACGTCGCATCAACATCACCGACGGCAACTGCTGCAGCCAGTGAGACCACCATGACCGCAACACCGGTCATGGGTCAATGCCGCCGGGCGTCGTTGAACTGCCACGCGAACACTGCAATTGTGCGCAGAACAGCGCTGGCGATCCTGGGATTGGCTCATTCACAGCGCACACATTGGTGAGGGGGTCGCAGACGCCAGACAGGCCCGCGCCGCAGTTGTTGCCGGGCCAGGAGGGGTCGCCCATGATGCAGATCGTCCAGGGAAGCCAGGCACCGCCGCAGTACGACTGTGGCGTTGGCCGCGCACACGAAACGCACCAGCCACCGGGTTGCATGTCATAGAACGGGTCACAGAAGACACCTGGGCACCCAGGCATGGCGTGGCACTTGCTCCAGTCATATGTGATCCAGGGCTGTGTGTTTGGCGTGATCGGATACCCCGGGACGGTCTGGCCAAGCACAACGCTCGCGAGACAGCCCACCACAAGCCACGTGATCAGACTCCGCACTGACCGGGTCTGCGGGCCGGGTCCATCACTGTGGAGACTCTTTCGCGTCGGTGACACTCCTTTCATAGAGATCCGCATACGACTGTGCTGCGGCTTGGACCTGCTGGCCGCCATCGGGCATGTGACGACGATTCGCTTGCACGCTCATGGGTGGCCGCGCGGGCCCATCGATTTCGGGCTTGATCGCGTCGCGATCGGGAAGAAGGTCCAACGCAATCACGTCTTGCACAGCGTCTGCTGCAGCGATCATGGCGGCAACGAAGCGTTGATTGATCTCATGCCACCGATCAGGTGGGGTTGATGCCCAACGGGCTGCCATCAGGATCGTGCGATCCCACCAGGCCAGTTCATCGGCCCTGCTTCGAAGCGTCTCTGAGGCTGCCCGCCACGCCGCCTCGATCGCGGCGAGTTCCTCCGCCACATCGTTCGGAAACGTCCCATTGGCCAGAGCCGACAGCCTGCGATCAAAGTCCAGCATCTCCCAGGCTCGCGGGCAGGCCCGCCGCCGAAAGTCCTCTTCAACAGCCCTACCCAACGCCGCATCACCATGGGCCGCTGCAACCGCCGCCAATGCACTGACGGTTTGCCGGGCGAGCATCCAGAGCCGCAACTCCGCTCGGCCCACAAACCGGGTTGCGTGGGGCCTTCCCTGCGCGGCCGTGGTCCACGCGGTTCGAAGAAGCCGGGACCAGCCTCGGAACACATCCTGTGTGATCGGCCCGGACCCCAGGTCCCAGTCCCGCCACACCGCTGTACTGGCCTCGGTCATCTCTGGTGAAGTCAGCACCCGGTGATAGGGCGAGCCAACCGTGACAGCCAGCGTGTCCAGATCTGGGAGCCGACTCCAATCGATGGTGCCTGGTGGTTGTTGATTGATGATGACACGCCGTCGCCAGGCCCGCGAGATAGTGGCCACACAATCCTCAGGGCTGCATTCGATCTCCAGCTGCGTACCCGCGTGGAGCAGTTCGACCAGCGCAGCATGCAGCGCATCGCGAAGACGCGACTCCTTCGCGTCGAGCCGGAGGAAGACCCTGTCGATTGCTGCAATCGCAGGGTCATCTGGATCAAGTTTGCCCTGAAGGATGTCTCGGCGAATCGCCGCTGCGTCGATGGTGCGCAGCTTCGTGCGCGCGGCCTCATCGGCCTTCCAAAAGGCCGCTTCATACACGGCATACTGCGATTGCAGAGCCGATTCATTCACGCCAGGTACCACCCGAATCACACACGCCCGCCAGTCGCGCCACAGAAGTGGCGCCGGTAGTAGCGAGCCGGCCTGCCACGTGGGCGCAGGAGTTGTCGATTCAGGGGATGCCGGAGGGGGGACGGCAGCCAAAGCGGCAAACGCAAGGCCAATCGCAAGCCAATGGCTCGGCACTGTGACCCAGCAGCAATCGTGTGGGTTCACCCTGGAGGAGCCCCTTTGACTCCCCGCACTATACTCATCGGTGTCACCGCTTCAACCACCAGAACACACGGCCATGCCCAGATGTGCACAGATCCCCACACATTCCGAACAACCCCTACAGGTTGCCTCCACACGCAACCAGAAGCCCTTTCAGGCGTCGACACCATTCCTCAGATCTGGCCGACCACCCCTCGTCCGGAAGGCCGATGACACTGCCGAGGAGATTCTCTCCACCGTTTTCTGGTGTACTTGACGCGGCAGTGGGCTCATCATGGGGGGATGCCCGCTGCTGCGTGGTCGTAGGACTGGGCGTGCGAGGGCATAGGGAGGAGTCTCTGTGACCATTGCAGTCGCCATCCTTGTGACCGCCGCCGCAACACCCACACCCATCCAATGCATCATCGATGTCCACTGCGACCCGATGGCGACCAGTGTGCCCGTTCAGGAAGCGCAGTATTCGGAGTGGGTGGAGTGGGTGGACTGGGGACTCACCGAGGCCGAAGCCGTCGGCGGCAAGATCTCCTTTCTCTCAACCGGCGAGTTCATGGACTGGGTGCTTGAGGATCCCACGACGGCTGGCGATCTCATTCCAAGGCTGGCGGCCAGTGGCGACGACTTCATCGGGACGCACTCGCACAACAGCGCGTACATCAGCCCGCACGTCTGGGGGCCGGTCGGAGCGAATCCCACCTATCAGGACCTCTTCGACCATTGGATGGACCACGTATCGCGCGTCAATCTCGTGATCGAATCGCAACTCGGCATCACGGTGCCCGAAGAAGTGCAGGCAATCAACGCAGCCCGTGGCGCGCACCTCCCGAGCGAAGACGACGAAGCGACATTTCGAACGCTCGCCGAAGCCTTCCACTTCGGTATTCGTGAGCAAGGCCCGGACGAAGCCTTCTTCGCGCTCTTCGAGCACTTCGTCTGGCATCCATACCGTCCGTCTGTTGACAATCTGATCGTGCACGACCCGGACGGGCCCATGATCCTCTCGCCCTTCGGCCCGGTCCTCGGCCGCGTCGGGTGGCATCACTCCATCTGGCAGGACATGAGCGCGCCCGCAGTTCAAGGGCGATTCATTCTGGAACTGCTCAACTGGCTCGACGAAGCACAGTTCGGTGACACGCCCCACATCTGGACCACGGGCTGGGCGGCGCATTGCCACGATCTGCCGCCCGGGGGCGAGTCACATGATTCGTGGCAACCGATGCTCGAGTGGATGGCCACCCACTTTGTCGATGAGCCGGTCGCCGGCATGCAGGCGGTCGAGTTCAGCACCACAAAGGCCTCGGCTGCGCTGCATGAAGCGTGGGAGGCCGCGTATCCCGACGAAGTGCCGTTCTCGTACGCCGAGGAGGACACGGACATGGATGCCTACCCCTGGCTTCAGGTGCCCTACACGTACCTGCTTGGGATGCACGTCGATATCGCCATGCCTCATTTGGGCGTCGTGCGATGGCACAGGCTCGTTGTGCCAGATGCCGGCGGGGAGTGCTATGTGCTCTGGACAACGACAGGGGACAACCTCACGGTCGACCTCTCGGCTTTCCTGACGGGCGATTGGACAGCCGTTGAGCCGCACCGCGGGCACTACCGCCACGTGGACCCCGCAAACGTCCCTGTGCGGTTCGCCGGCACCATCCTGCTGCCGAGCGATGATGTGCAGCAGTTCCTGTGGCTTCCCGATCTCGACCGGTCCGGGGGCGTCGACATCTCCGACCTTCTCGAACTCCTCGCGTCCTGGGGGGAGTGCGCAGTGCTGCCAGCAACCTGCCACGCCGACATCAACGGCGATGCCGCGACGGATGTCAACGACCTCCTCCTGCTGCTTGAGGCGTGGGATTGAGCCACGCCGCAGGCACCTGGGGGCCGATAGGTGTTGAAACTGCGGCGGACAACGACGGCAACGCTCCGCACGACAGCCTCTGGAGCCGATTTCCACAACCAAACAGCACGTCAATGCCGATACATGCCCGATGACCGACGAGCCAAAGCCGCCCGCAAAGCCTGACGGACCCGATGTTTCGGGAACCACGCTCCCCTCCGCCTACGACCTCTTCGTCGCCATCGCGGCAGTAGTGTCGATCGGCGTCATCACCTGGCAGTTGACGCTGCCGGCCAAGAGTGAGATCTCCCGACTACTCAAGATCTTCGATTGGGCATTCTGCGTGTTGTTCCTCATTGACTACGTCAGGCACATTGTTCTTGCTGAGAACAAGCTCAAGTACATCTTCACTTGGGGCATCTTTGACCTTGGCTCGTCGATCCCCGCAGTCGGCCCACTTCGATACGCGCGGCTCGCGCGGCTGCTTCGCATCATGCGAATGCTCCGAGCCGGACGCATGCTCGCCAAGGTCTACCGGCGTGATCGCACCGCCTTTGCGGTGGCGCTTCTGATGGCCGCTGGGCTCGCCACAGTCATCGGTGTCAGCACCGCCGTGCTGCACGTCGAGAAGAAGGCTATCGGCGCAAACATCACGACGGGTCCGGAAGCGGCCTGGTGGGGCGTCGTCACTGTCTCCACCGTCGGCTATGGCGACCTGACGCCGGTCACAGATACAGGCCGTGTGCTGGCGGTCATTCTGATGGTGGTCGGCATCGGCCTCTTCGCCACATTCGCCGGTGCCGTCGCCAATGTGTTCACGCGACAGGTGCAGCGGAGCGCGAACATCGATTCACTTGAAGACCGGCTGATTCGCATGGAGCGGCACCAGCGAGAAATGCACGCGCACCTGCGCCGGCTCCAACCGCCACCGTCCGAAGACTGAGGGTGCAACCGGGCCTCACGGGGCGGGAGCGATCGTCTTCCCGACGAGTTGCAAACTGATTGCGACACGACGGTGTGCGACAACACCCCGGACGAGTTCGACTCGCCCTGGCTTGACGAGGGCGGTAACACACGCTGCATCTGCCCGGCCGATATCAATGGAAACGGCCTTGTGGACGTCAATGACGTGCTCGTCGTCGTCGCGCAGTGGGGCACAGAGGGGCCGCAGGGCGACATCAACCGCGACGGCATCGTCAACGTTCTGGATCTCCTGATCACCATCGACCTGTTCGGCCCGTGCGTGATGGGGTGAGACCTCGGCATGCGACCCCGAAACAGGTTTTGAAAATATGGTGCGTTGCCTGCCCCGGATGACGCATGTACCACTGAAGGGCCCCAGCTCCTGCGGGGGAGCAGACGACCCTTGGTCGCCCTGTTGGGGGCCCGGCCGAGGGATTTGTACGGGGATCGTGACATGTCACAGCAGCGTCGCATACTGCGCGGTGTCGGCTTCGCCGCCGCATTGGGGCTCTACGCATCATCCATGGGAGATTCACCCCCATCCAGCGGAAGTGGAGGTGGCGCCGGTTCTGACGACCCGTGCCCAAGTTGCACGGGCGACGTCGTCCCGGACGGCGTCGTTGAGTTCTCGGATCTGGCAGCGGTGGTCGCCGGCTTCGGAACACTCAACCCGTGGCTGGATGTGGACCAGAGTGGTGTGGTTGACACCAACGACATCCTGAGTGTGTGCCGCCATTGGGGCGCTTGTCCATAGGGGATGCCCCGAGAGACAGGTCCTCGCGGGCGTGTCCCGAGCACGCACCCGGGAGGACATCATGAAGGCGCCTTCTCCCCTCGCCCCCAGGCCGCCAACCCCCCCCCCGGCGGCGGAGGATCA
>CAZMPA010000154.1:0-5778 GCA_964567915.1 uncultured Isosphaeraceae bacterium
ATCGGCATGAGTACGGCTATTGCGGCAAACCCCACCGCTGAAGACGCCGAAGATCGCTTCAGCGGTGTGGCACTGGCCGTTCCGATGGACATGATCGAGGCAGTGGTCCCGCAGTTGCTGGCCGACGGGCGCGTCCGCCGCGGATACCTCGGTGTTGGCATTCTCGACACGCACCGGAGCATCGCTGCCCTGGTCGGCCCGGTGCCAATGGAAGGCGGCGTGCTGATCACCAACATCAAACCCGCCAGCAGCCTGGCCACCGCAGGGCTGCGGTCGGGCGATCTCATCTGGCGCATCGATGATGCGCCCGCCACGTTGGATGCCGTCCACGCGTGGCTCCGGTCGGACGACGAGGCCGTCCTTGCTGCCTCACACATCCTCGACGGAGATCCCTGGGAACCAAGAACGATTCAATGCCAGCCGGGATCCGCCACGGCGATGCCCCCGTCAACGCCCCTGCACGCCATCCTCCCAACCGAGCACGCGCCGCCCGCAGGCGTCATCGTCTCGGCTCCAGTGGAGGGTGGCCCCGCTGCAAAGGCGGGCCTGCTTCGGGGGGACATCATCACCGCCATCGGTGGGCGGCCGACCAGATCGGTCGATCAACTGCGGGCGATCGTCTCGTCGCTTCCTCCCCGGGCAGTTGTCGAGGTGTCCTTCTGGCGACCCGACCTCGACGCCAATGCGGGCAGCGCTCGAACGGCCACCATCACGCTCGCCGACCGGTCGGAGCGATTCGACCCGTGACGGACGCTTTGCGACTCAGCGGCGTAGAGGTACAACTCCCGGAAGCCGGAACTGGCCTCATGCGAACCGTGCTTCGAGGCATCGACCTGCACCTTGCGCCCGGCGAAGCACTCGGACTGGTCGGCGGATCGGGCTGCGGGAAGACGACGTGCGCCCGAGCGTCGCTTGGGCTCATCCCGATTTCGGCCGGATCCGTAGAAGTTGCGGGCCGCGACCTCGCCACAATGGGCACGCGGGCGCTGCGCCGCTTCCGCAGGCACATGCAGATGGTGTTCCAGGACCCGGGCGGATCACTGAACGGCCGCATGCGGGCGGGCGACCTGGTTGCCGAGCCCCTCCTCGTCCACCAGTTGGCGAGCCCGAGCGAGGCGGCCGCCCGCGCCAAAGACCTTCTTCAACAGTGCGGACTTGAGCAATCCGACGCCGAAAAGTGGCCGCACCAGTTTTCGGGCGGGCAGCGGCAGCGGATCGGAATTGCCCGGGCCCTCGCAAGCGGGCCATCCCTGCTCGTGTGTGACGAGCCGACATCCTCGCTCGATGTGTCTGTGCAGGCCCGGATTCTGAATCTGCTGAGCCGTCTCCGCGAGCAGCATGGCCTCGCGATGCTCCTGATCACCCACGATCTCGCCGTCGCCCGCCACGTGTGCGACCGGATCGCCGTCATGGACGATGGGAGGATCATCGAGGAGGGCGACGCCGCGTCCGTCGTCGACGGGCCGTCTCATGCCGTCACGCAAGCACTCGTCGAGGCCATGCAGACCTGACGCAGGCGGTGTGCTCGCGCCGCCGCATCGGCTACATTGGCCCCCATGCAGCAGTACCTCGATCTCCTGCGTGACGTCCGAACCAATGGGACTGCGCGGCCCGATCGCACCGGAACCGGAACGATCGGCGTCTTCGGGCGGCAACTTCGGTTCAACCTCTCCGACGGGTTTCCGCTCGTCACAACCAAGAAGATCCACCTTCGTTCAATCATCGCGGAATTGCTCTGGTTCCTCCGGGGCGACACCAATGTCGGATGGCTGCACGATCGAAACGTCACGATCTGGGACGAGTGGGCCGACGAACAAGGCGATCTTGGCCCTGTCTACGGCGCGCAGTGGCGATCATGGAAAGGGGCAGACGGCCGCACGCATGATCAGGTCACCCGTGTACTCGATGGAATCCGGTCGGACCCATACAGCCGCCGCCTGATTGTCTCGGCCTGGAACGTGGGCGAGCTCGAACACATGGCGCTCGCCCCCTGCCACGCCCTGTTCCAGTTTCACGTTGCAGACGGCCGACTCTCCTGCCAGCTCTACCAGCGAAGTGCCGATCTGTTCCTGGGCGTACCGTTCAACATCGCGTCCTACGCGCTGCTGACGTGCATGATCGCTCAGGTCACCGGGCTGAAGCCGGGCGACTTCGTGCACTCCTTCGGCGACGTGCACATCTACAGCAACCATCTTGAGCAGGTCGATACTCAGTTGCAGCGGACCCCTCGGGCGCTCCCGACCCTGTCGCTCGATCCCTCGGTGGACGACCTGTTCAACTTCACCGAGTCGCACATCTCCGTGGCCGACTACGAGCCTCATCCCCGCATTTCGGCACCGGTCGCGGTCTGACCTGTGGCAGACCGCCCCCGAATTGTGTTGGTTGCGGCCGTGTCTGAGAACGGCGTCATCGGCCGTGATGGCGACATGCCGTGGCACCTGCCCGATGACCTCAAGCGATTCAAGCGCATCACAATGGGCCACCCTGTGCTCATGGGCCGGCGTACGTGGGAGTCGATTGGCAAAGCCCTCCCGGGCCGCCGCAACATTGTGCTGACGAGAGACCGGGACTTCGTCGCCGAAGGCGCCGTCGTGGTACACACGATTGACGAAGCTTGCTCCGCCGCAGCGTCGGCTGATTTGTTCGTAATCGGGGGCGGCGTGGTTTACCGACTGCTGCTGGATGACGCGAGCGTTGTCGAACTCACCCGCGTGCATGCGGACGTCGAAGGTGACACCACGTTTCCATCTCTTCCTTCCAAGGAGTGGTCACGCATCCACCAAGAAGACCACGCCGCCGACGAGCGTCATATCCATGCGTTCACATTTGAGCGATGGGAGCGTGCCGAACAGCTTCACTGATACTCGGTCTGCCGAATCGCGATGATTCCAACGAGCGGCTGGTCCGGAGCCGCCTGCAATTCGACAAGACGAACCGGCATGGATCTCCGCGTCGCCCACATACCGCCGGCCGGAAATGACTCGCCAATGTCGTCCCGAAAGGTCGAAAGCTCCATCTGCACGGTCTCGCCCGCTCGAAGAGAAGACAGCGGGGCGCTGAAGCGTTGGTTGATCCAGATGATTGCGTCCTGCCACGCCGACGCCGTGGAGTTGACGATCGATATCGTGGTCCCATCGCGAAAGACTTCGATCGGAATCGTGTCCGTCGAATGCAGATCGTAGGGATACGCCGCCCGGGCAAGCGATGGCGTGAAATTGGGCTGATGGCACCCTGCCACCGCCGCCGCCACCACTGCAACCCACATGCTTCGCATGGGCCGCATGCTACCGACGGCCACGATTGCCTGCCGGCCCGCCTGGTGCGACAATGCGTGATCGCCATGTCGACACACACTCCATCGACCGAGCGGCCGCGAACCACCTGCAGCGACACGCTTCGGCAATTCGCCGCCTCCTACTCGCTGGATGCTCGAATCCCGGCCACCGTCCCCGGGTTTGACGCCCCCTTCTTTCAGGCGGGGCTCGCGGGGTATTCCGACGCGGCCATGCGCCTGGTCGCAAGGCGTCATGGGTGCCCCTACTGCGTCACGGAGGCGCTGCTCGACCGCACGCTCCTGAGCGGTGGTAAGGGCCGGACACGCGAGGACCCCGACATCCTTCGCGAAGAATGTGGGCTGGGGGAACCGTCAACAAATCGGCTCGCCGGACTCGAGGATCACCCGGTCGCAGGCCAGGTCATGGGCACAGACCCCGACGAAATGGGCCGGGCTGCTGCATTGTTGGTCGACCTCGGCCACGATGTCGTAGATGTCAATCTTGCCTGCCCCGTCAAGAAGATTCGCCGCCGTAAACGTGGCGGTCACTTTCTCACCGCGCCCGATGAAGCACTCGCCGTCCTTCGCGAGGTTCGGCGGGCTGTGCCAGCCAGTGTGCCGTGCACGGTAAAGCTCCGCCGGGCCTGGGACGATACGCCCGAAATGGCCGAATCCTTTGAACGCATCTTTGACGGCGCGTATGAGATTGGATTCGCGTGGGCGACCATCCACGGCCGAACGGTGAAGCAAAAGTATGTCGGGCCCTCGCACTGGCCATTCCTCGAGTACCTCACCAGCAAGTACGACGATCGCATCGTGTTTGGCAGCGGCGACATTTTTGAGGTCCCGGACATCTTTCGCATGCTCGCCGAAACTGGCGTGCATGCCGTGTCGGTTGCTCGTGGATGCATTGGGAATCCGTGGATCTTCCGCCAGGCAAGGCAGTTGCTCGACGGTGGAGCGGCACTGCCCCCAAGTGTGCCTGAGCAGCGGGAAGCACTCCTCGACCACTTCCGACTGTGCGTGGCGCTTCACGGCGAAGCAGGCGGCGCCCGCATGATGCGAAAGTTCGGCATCCGGTTTTCAGTACATCACGACGACGCTGAAGCCGTCCGAAAGGAGTTCATTGCTGTGAAGTCCGCAGCCGACTGGCAGCAAGTCCTCGACCGTTGGTACGTCAACGACTCGTCATCAGCACACGTCCCACTGCCGCCCGCTGACCATCCGTAAGCGGCTGCAGCACGCAATCCAGCATGTCCTGTTCCAGCACCGACCGCTCCCCGCTGTTGCGGAGATACCGCATGCGAATTGGCATGGCTTCCGTAACCAACGCCGCCGCCTCATGATCCAGATCTACGCCCGCCGCTCGACCTTCTCTCAGGATCTGCACGGCCTCGACGCGGAGCGCGCGAAGTCGGCCCATGGACGCGCCAATGCACCGAGCCGCCGTCTCGGCCACGGCTGGCTCAGCGTTGGCTGCAACCCATTCTGCTGCGCGAATCGCATCGGGCGGCGAGCACACCGACGGGAACAACGCCGCATCCGCTCGCATCTTCCAGGCTTCTGCTGCGTCCGAGCTGAGCAGCGCCGCAACGGTCTGCACGGCTGCGTCCTGCAGTTGCATGCGGGCGATCCACCGCCTGCCTCGCTCCTCCTGAAGCGCCACACGCTCGGTGGACTCGCCACGAAGGGCGGCGAGGTCATCAAGTATGCGGCTGTCTCTGGCGTGCTGCGAATCATTCCGCGCAATGGCCGCCAGCGAGTCACCGTACTCCGTGAGCGCGGCGGCGACCGCCTTCACATCGATCTCACCAAGTTCCTCGTCACGGGCCTCCGACGCAAGGTCTGCCACATCAACAAGGCCCTCGCGGCTTCCGCCGGTCAGACACACTGCTCGATAGAAGTTGCCGGTAGCGGTTCGCATCGTCAACTCGTCCGCCGGTGAGAGCAGTGTCGCCCATTCGGTCATCTCATCCAGTTTCGCGTCCGCCTGCCTGCATGCGTCGGCGACGATGGTCCGAAGTGAGATTCGAACTTGCCGCAGCGCATTGGCGTCCAATCGTGCGCGACCATCGAGCGCCGCATCGAGTTGTGCTCGGTCGGCCGCCTGTCTCGCCTTCGTGTCGTCCAGAAGGCGACGCATGTCCGCGGCGTAGTCATCAAGAAGCAGATTCGCGGCCTCTCGCTCGGCGTCCCCGAGACGGAGTTCGACCGTGAAGCGGCGGAAGGCGTCCGGCGTGACGACCGGCTCAATACCGACCGTCCTGAAGGCGTCCGCCTCTCGCTGCGACGCGGGCCCAACTTGCCCACTCGCAATCGCCAATATGCACAGACACATTGCCAGCATGGGGGTGATGATAGCCCCCTGCTACACGACGGCCACGGCTCAAGCCGGGCGTTTGGCTCTTGGGAGACACCGCTGCACGACGTCCCGAAGCCCACTTCGATCAATGTGGGTGTAGATCTGCGTTGTTCCAATGTCCGCATGGCCCAGCAGTTCCTGC
>CAZMPA010000155.1:0-5760 GCA_964567915.1 uncultured Isosphaeraceae bacterium
ATCGTCCGGAAGACAGACCTGCGGCGGTTGATCTCGTCGCCATCCATTCCCGACCGACGCATGCCGACCAGATTGAGACCGCCGATGCGGTTGATCTCGATGGCGATGCACCATGGCGGCACATCCACCGACGATCCGGCCAGCCCGCGAAAGAAGGCGCCACGCCCAACCCTGCAGAACTGGTGCACGGCTGCGTTTCCGCCCATGATCACAAGGTCTGCCACCGTGACGTGACCTGCAAGGAGCACGCCGCTGGCCAATTGAATGTGATTCCCGACGACACAATCGTGCCCGACGTGCGAACAGGTCATGAAGTAGTTGTCGTCACCAATCCTTGTCGGCGCATCAGTCTTGGCCCGATGCACCGACGCGCCCTCCCGAAAGGTGTTCCGGTCACCGATGATCGCCCCGGCGCCGGGCGTGCAGCGGTCGTAGTTCACATCCTGTGGGGGCGTGCCCATCGACACGCCCGACCACACGGTGTTGCCCTCGCCCATTGTGAGGGGACCCGTGACGTAGCAGTTTCCGATCAGCGTGCAGTTGTCCCCAATCCGGATTGGCCCGATGGTGCCGTCGATGATGCAATTCGGCCCGATCGTCACACCTTCTCCAAGGGTGACATCGCCCTCGATGGTGGCGGAAGCGTGAATACGGTCGGCGAGGCCCGTCATGGGCGCATCGTATCATTGGCCGAATCCATGGCTGCCGCTCCCGCACAACTCACCGTCCAGGATCTTGGCCGCATGCCCTATGGCGAGGCCCTGGCGTTGCAGCGATCTCTGCAGCAGGAGGTCATCGCCGCCCGCCGCGGCGACGCAAGCCACCCGGGCTTCCTGCTGATGGTCCAGCACGACCCGCCGGTCATCACGGTGTCACGACGGGCCGATGCGGGAAGCCACCTGATCGCCACACCCGACATGCTCAAGCGGGCCGGCGTCGAGGTCTGCGAAACCGACCGCGGCGGCGACATCACGTATCACGGCCCGGGGCAACTCGTCGTCTACCCGATTCTCGATCTCAACCGGCTTGGGCTTCGGCTGCACGGGTACATGCGGTGGCTCGAGGATCGCGTGCTTGAGGTGCTCGGCGAGTTCGGCATTGAGGGGCACCGCGACGACGACGCCACCGGCGTCTGGGTTGGCCCCGAGGGCGAGGACAGGAAAATTTGCGCGATGGGCGTGCGCGTCTCAAGGTGGGTGTCCATGCACGGTTTGGCGCTCAACGTCGACCCCGACCTCTCACACTTCGGCCTCATCGTCCCCTGTGGCCTGCACGGGCGGGGCGTCGCAAGCATGCGAAGTGCGCTGGGCGAGGCATGTCCAACAATGGATGTGGTCAAAGCTGCAGTGGCGTCCACCTTCGCTCGCGCAGTTACATCGACGCCCTGAACACAGCGACGCGTTCGCCAAAGACGAAACGCGTCGCTGCGGAGAGGCGAAATGGAGGTGGGGTCAACTCGGTTTGAGGTTCATCGTGAGCGGGAACCGCAGGCGGTACCCCTGATACAGATCATTACCATGTTGATCCCCATAAATCAGGGCGCTGCTGCAGCCAATGCCACGAGCAAACCACGATGGCGACAGAAGCGTCTGCCCCGCATGGGCGCCGTACTTGTACCAGGATTGGCCGCCCCGAGGTCCACTTGCTGAGTCGATGCGGTAGCCGGAAGGTGCTCGGTACACCACGTGCTCGACACGCTTGTTGAACCACGAATGATCGCCGCCCCATTCATAGCTGCGATAGTCAACGGTCAACACAACCCTGTCCGCATGCGCGGTAATGCGGGTGCTGATCGCGTACTTGATCGGCTTGACACTGGCCCACGGAAACCAACGAACGTTCTGCGAGTGCAAGTCCAGGTCGCCTCGCGTGTGATAGCAGCGGCTTCGGCTGCTGATGTCACACTGCACAGACCGGCTATGGGCGAACCTGATAGCGCGGTGTTGGACCTGAGTGGGCCCACGGCGCAGCCATTGAACACCGCCGTGCGCAACTGATGTCGTCGAGAACAGCGCCGCTCCACCAAGCAGGCACAGGGTCGCCAGAATCAGGTTGGAGTGATTGGATTTGTCGGGATGTGGCATTGGAAATGTCCTTTCCGAAGCCTCCTGGCTTCTGAAGCAGACATCCATGAGCATGGCGCTCATGCGCGCATCCGTACAAAAAAGGCTCTGAACTGGATAAAACGACCGTCGCACACGCCACAGCCTGCCTTGCAGGGCCTACTCGATACCGAGCTCTTCCATCACCTCTTCGGTGATGTCGACCTCTTCCGGATACCGCAGCACGCTGCGAAGGCGAATCTGGAGCATGGCCTGGTTGAACGCATTGGGACCCGGCTGAAACTCGAACGGATCGTCCGTCGGGATGAATCGATTCACGGTGTCAATGCCCATCCGATCGGCGACGACGTTGACGGCATCGACCAGTTCGCGATACGCCCGCTCCACCTGCTCGGCGCTCAGGGTGGCCTTGGCGGCATTGGCCTGTTGGAGAAACCGGTCGCGTTGCTGCATGAGTGCCTGGCCCTCCTGGGTGGCCGCCTCAAACTCCGGGTCCTCTGGTGACAAGCCCTCCATCTTCTCCTGCATCGCCTCGAAGGCTGCGGCGAGCGCCTGCTGCACTTCCGAGAGCTCATCATTGAGAACCTGATGTTCCTCCTGATAGGACTCGCCTTGCAGCAGCGCCGCAAGGGCCTTCCCAATGTGGACGTAGCCCACACTGTGAATCCGCTGCTGCGGCTCCTTGCCCCACGAAAGCCGCTTGGAATCAACTTCGAGCGTGATCGACTCGGCATTGCTGTTCTCAAGCGTCAGCTTCGACACGGGACCAAGTGCCGGCGCCTCCACAGCGTCGTCGGCACCGGTGATGGTGAGAAACCGCTCGCTCAGGAGCAGCACCGAGGTCGCGATTGCGATCAGAAGGATGGTTGACTTCGTCGATTTCATGCGTAATTCACTCCGATTGGTCGAGAATCGACAGGAACGCCTCCTGCGGGATCTGCACCGACCCCACAGACTTCATGCGCTTCTTGCCGGCCTTCTGCTTCTCGAGCAGTTTGCGTTTTCGCGTGATGTCGCCGCCGTAGCACTTCGCGGTGACGTTCTTCCTGAGCGCCTTGACGGTTTCCCGGGCGATGATCTTGCCGCCGATTGATGACTGCAGGGCGATTTCAAACTGATGCCGATCAATCTGCTTGCGCAACTTGACGAGCATCGTGCGGCTGCGTTTCTCGGCGTTGTCGCGGTGGCAGATGAGGCTGAGGGCCTCGACCGGAGCGCCGTTCACCAGAATGCTCACCTTTGCCAGCCGGTCCGCTCGGTACTCCACAATCTCGTAGTCCATGGTGCCGTATCCGCGCGTGATCGACTTCAGTTTGTCGTAGAAGTCGTAGATGATCTCCGCGAGCGGAATCTCGTAGACGAGCATCTGCCTGCCTTCCGAGATGAACTGCTGGCTCTGAAAGATGCCGCGGCGACCGTCGCACAGACTCATGAGGTCGCCGATGTTTCCATCAGGGCAGATGATTTCGATCTTGACGATGGGCTCGCGAATCTCATCAATGTGCACAGCGTCCGGCAGATCGGCGGGATTGTGAATCTCGACGATCTCGCCGTCGGTCTTGAGAACTTCATACGTCACGGTGGGCGCCGTCTGCACGACCTCCACGCCGCCCTCACGCTCGAGTCGCTCCTGCACAATTTCCATATGCAGCAGCCCAAGAAAGCCACAGCGGAACCCAAAGCCGAGCGCTTCGGAGTGCTGCACTTCGTACGTGAACGAGGCGTCGTTGAGGCGAAGTTTCTCGATCGCCTCCCGCAGCGCTTCAAAGTCGCTCTTCTTGCCGCCTTCCTCACTGGTCGCCGGGTAGAAGTCGCAGAAGACCATCTGCTTGGGCTCTTCGTAGCCGGGAAGCGGGGTCTCGGCAGGGTCCTTGTCCTGGGTGATCGTGTCGCCGACCCGCACATCTGCAAGCGTCTTGATGGACGCAACGAGCCAGCCGACCTCGCTGGTCCCGATCCGCTTGACCTTCTCCGGCTGCGGCGTGTTGATGCCCAGTTCGGTGATGGTCCAGGTTGTGCCCGTGCCCATCATGCGAATGCGATCACCCACCCTCAACTCGCCGTCGAACACACGGACGTACACAATGACGCCGCGGTACTCGTCGTAGTGGCTGTCGAAGATGAGTGCCCGCGTTTGTGTGACTTCGGCGGGCCGCGGATCGGGCAGGTCGCGGCAGATGCGATCGAGCAGTTCCGAGATGCCCGCGCCCGTCTTGGCCGAGCAGTAGATGCAATCCTCCGCATCCAAACCCAGCACCGACTCGATTTCCATGGCCACACGATCGGGGTCGGCGGCGGGCAGGTCGATCTTGTTGACGACTGGAATGAGGTCGAGGTCACTCGCGATGGCCAGATAGGCGTTGGCGACGGTCTGCGCTTCGACGCCCTGTGTGCTGTCCACAACGAGCACCGCACCCTCACACGCCGTCAATGCACGCGAGACTTCATAGGTGAAATCGACGTGTCCCGGCGTGTCAATGAAGTTGAGTTGGTAGTCCTCGCCCTCATAGTGATGCGTCACGGTCACGGCGGAGGCCTTGATGGTGATACCGCGTTCCCGCTCAAGGTCCATTGAGTCGAGCAACTGATCGCGGGCCTCTCGCTCGGTCACGGCGCGAGTCGCCTGCAGGAGTCGGTCGGCCAGCGTGCTCTTGCCGTGGTCGATGTGCGCGATGATGGAGAAGTTGCGGATCGGCATAAGAGGGGGGAGGGAGCGGGGGATTGTAGGCGACCGTCCCCATTCACACGCCGCCCAGAGGGGAAACAACAGTGCCCCAGGCGGGGGGCCGGGGCACTGCGGTGTGTATGCGTGATGTGGGTCGAAGATGGCAGCCAGAAACAGCCTACTCGGCGCTGCAGGGGCCCCAACTCCCGACCAGATACAGGAAGTCGTCTGAGTCCATGAGGGCATCGCCCGAGACGTCGGCACAGGCGCCGATCGCCCAGCGACCGAGCAGGTCGAGCAGGTCGTTCACGTCGACGGTGCCGTTGCTGTCCAAGTCCGCACTGCAGCCAACCTGCGGCAGCGCATCGCTCGCGCCGTTGGGGTCGATCGCAAAGGCCGGTATGGCCCGTTGCCAGGTATCACCCGACGCGTCAGCGCCCTGCAGAAGCACAGAGCCTTCGAGCGTGGCGCCTTCGCCAAGCAGCGTGAACTGGCCAATCAGCACGCCTGCGCCGTTGGTTCCGCACGCGTCTGCAAACGCAACTTCGCCGCCCTGGGCGTGCGTGGGGAGAATCCAGCATCCGCCATTGGTCGTTTCCAGCGTGCCGCCGGCTTCGAATGCGGTCCAGTCGATGCCAATGTGGCCGAGTTCGTTGACGGTCGCGGGCGATCCGCCGCCGATGGTGTCCTGCGCCCCGATGGTGATCCAACTGTCCCACGCCAAATCCGGCGCAAGGTCCATGAAGGCCGGGTTGATCGACAGGCTCGTCGCGCCGCCGAAGGGGTCCTGATAGAAGGCGCCGCTGGTTGAGAACCGCATGGTCTGATCGGTGTTGCCTGCGATGGCCTCGAGTCGCCAGCCCTCCGGCATCACGACCCAGACGCGGTACGTCCGATTGGCACCCCAGGTCTCGTCTGGCAGGAGGTTTTCGCCCACGAGTTCTCCCGCGATGCCGACCTCACTGGCCGTGTAGAACCAGCTCGCAGCTGCCGCAGAAGTCATCTGAAGAGCCGCCAGAGCCGTGATCGCAA
>CAZMPA010000156.1:0-4500 GCA_964567915.1 uncultured Isosphaeraceae bacterium
TGCACGCGGCTTTTCCTGACGCGGCCCTGGTGCCCCGGATGCGCCGGGGTGCGCATCCGGTCCGCGTGGCCATGCACGACCCGGCCTCCATTGAGGTGGCGAGCTTTGATGTCAACTGCACGCAGTGCCACTCGCTTTTCGAACAGAACACGATCAAGACGTCGGGCGTTCCTCGCCACGACGACATCGTGCTTGACCACGGAGAAAACGGATGGTGCTTCAGTTGCCACGACATGGAGCAGCGGGACCGGCTGACCCTGACGGCCGGTGAGACGGTGGGGTACGACGATGTTCCAAGGCTCTGCGCCAAGTGCCATGGCCCGACCTGGCGTGATTGGCAGCGGGGGATCCACGGCAAGACGGTCGGCTCCTGGCGTATGGGAGATGCCCGGCAGCACCGGCTCTCCTGCACGGATTGTCATGATCCGCACTCGCCCGCGTTCGATGCGGGCGTGCCACTTCCGGGGCCGAACACCATTCGCATGGGCGAACACGTCCCCCACGGGGACGACGGGGTCCATCGGCCCCTCGCCCAGTGGATGCACCACATCGCCGAAGAAGACCATTCCGCTGGAGATGCCCACTGATGAGACTGCCAGTACTCAATCATGGCGACTCCGGAGGTGGATGTGGTGGTGGATGCCCGCCCGAGCCGCATGGCGGCTCGCGGCGGTCATTCCTTCGAACGACCGTCTCGGTCGGTGCCGGCTTTGCCGCCCTCGGCGCGGCGCTCAGCCCGCTCAAGGACCTTGATTCCGACAAGGCATTCAGCGGCGAAAACTATCTGCGGGACCACTACAAGGAACTGACGCCCGAGGACAAGGAGCGTCTCTTCGCCGACATCGAGGCGCAAATCGACCGCGAGTACGGGGTGCAAGCGAGCGTCGGTGACCCGCGACCCATTCCCGGCGTCGAGTTCGTCTATGCCCTCAACCTCTCCCGCTGCGATGGCAACCGGGCGTGCGTGCATGCGTGCGTCAAGGAGAACAACCAGAGCCGCAGCCCGGAGATTCAATACATCCGAGTTGTGGAGATGCCCATCGGCACGTTCGATCCGGAGCACGGAGACCACTACTACGGCGACGAGAAGACGCCGAAGCCAGGCCACTTCTACATGCCGATGCAGTGCCACCAGTGCGCCAACCCTCCGTGCACGAAGGTCTGCCCGGTCGAGGCGACGTGGCAGGAAGAAGACGGCATCACGGTGATCGATTACGACTGGTGCATTGGCTGCCGGTACTGCCAGGCTGCCTGCCCGTACTGGGCCCGGCGGTTCAACTGGACGGATCCCGAGATTCCAAGCGACGAGATTAATCCGGACATGGCCTATCTCTCCAACAGGCCACGCAGCCGCGGCGTCATGGAGAAGTGCACGTTCTGCCTGCAGCGGACCCGAAAGGGGCGCATGCCGGCGTGCCTCGAAGCGTGCCCGACCGGCGCCCGCAAGTTCGGAAACATCCTCGACCCCGGCAGCGAAGTTTCCCAGATCCTCCGCAACAAACGCATTCTCGTGCTGAAGGAAGAGGTTGGCACGCGACCACGATTTTTCTACTACTTCGATGAGCGCGGACCTCGGCCCGAAGAGGGGGGTGCGGCATGAGGGAGTACGGCCGGTTCCTCTATCGCTGCTTCCGAGTGAGCTTCGTTGGTGACTGGCGGTATCAGTTGTGGATGCTCGGCCTGACGGTGCTGATTCTGCTGGGCGTCAACGCCTGGGCGAGGCAGTTCACCGAGGGGCTCATTACAACCGGTATGACCGATCAGGTCTCGTGGGGCCTCTTCATCGCCAACTTCACCTATCTCGTCGGCATGGCCGCCGCCGCGGTGATGCTGGTGATTCCGGTCTACATCTACCGGAACAAGGAACTGCACGACCTGGTGATCTTCGGGGAGTTGTTTGCCGTTGCGGCGATCATCATGTGCCTCCTGTTCGTGACCGTCGACCTCGGCAGGCCCGACCGCATGCACCACATGCTGCTCCGCTTCAACTTCCCCATGTCCCTGCTCACGTGGGACGTGCTGGTGCTCAACGTGTATCTGCTGCTCAACCTGCACATCTGCGGCTACCTCATCTACTGCAGGTATCGCAAGCAGGATCCAGCCCGCTGGTTCTACATTCCATTCGTCTTCCTGGCAATCGTGTGGGCGATCAGTATCCACACGGTGACCGCGTTCCTGCTGGTCGGGCTGGGCGGTCGGCCATTCTGGAACAGCGCGATCATCGCGCCGCGGTTCCTCGCGTCCGCATTCTCTGCTGGGCCTGCGTTCATCATTCTCACGCTGATGGCAATCGAGTGGTTCACGCATCATCCCGTTCCTCGCAAGGCGTACATGACGCTTCGGGGCATCGTCCTCGTGGCCATGACGATCAATGTGTTCCTGCTCGGCAGCGAACTCTTTACTGAGTTCTACGCAGATTCGGCGCACATTGCGTCGGTGAAGTACCTCTGGTTCGGCATCCACGGGCACAGCCAACTGGTGCCGTGGATCTGGACTGCGCTCGGCATGAACCTGCTGGCGCTTGCGATGCTCTATCTGCCCATCACGCGGTCAAAGAAGCTTCTGGCACCAGCCTGCCTGCTCTTGATCGTGGGCATCTGGATCGAGAAGGGCATGGGCCTGATCGTCCCCGCCTTCGTCCCCACGCCCATCGGCGAGATCGTTGAATACATGCCGACGCTCAATGAGATACTGATCTGCCTGGGCATCTGGTCGTTCGGCCTGCTTCTCTACACCATTTTCGTCCGCGTCACCATTCCGGTGCTGTCCGGAAGGCTCGTCGCGGACCGCGTTTTCCATACATCACCAACTGCCGCGAGGGAATTTGCGGCGGAGCAACAGAAGGGTCAAGTACAGGAGGTCCCATCATGAAACACACACTGACGGCTTCAATCGCCGCGATGGCAATGGCCGCCACGGCGGCGGCGTATCCCGGAAGCGGGTCCCCGCATGGAGGCGGCGGTAAAGTTGGCGCGTTCGGGCTTGCCACATTGAGTGATGCAAGCAAGGCGTGCATCACATGCCACCAGCAGCAGAGCCCGGCGTTGTACGAACAGTGGGGCGACAGCCTGCACTTCCGCGCGAACGTCGGCTGCTTCGAGTGCCACATGGCCGAAGAAGGCGATGTCGACGCATTCAAGCACTACGGCCAGACGATCTCGGTCATCGTCAGTCCTCGCGACTGCGCCCGGTGCCACGAGGCGGAAGTGACCGAGTTTGAAGCATCGCACCACGCCAAGGCCGGTCGCATTCTCGGCTCGCTTGACAATGTCCTGGCCGAGGTCGTCGAGGGCAACCGCGGGATGGTGACTGAGTCATTCCCGATGGGCGTTTCCGCCGCTGCCGTCAACGGTTGCTGGCAGTGCCACGGCAGTGAAGTCAAGGTCCATGCGGACGGAAGCCTTGATGCCGCGACGTGGCCCAATAGCGGCATCGGCCGGATCAACCCGGACGGCTCCGAAGGCTCCTGCGCCGCCTGTCACGGTCGACACTCCTTCAGCGCCGCGCAGGCTCGGCACCCCGATACCTGCGGAAAGTGCCACATGGGCCCGGATCACCCGCAGAAGGAGATCTATGAGGAGTCCAAGCACGGAATCCAGTTCTTCGCGAACGAGGATCACATGAACCTCGATTCGCCGAAGTGGATTGTCGGTGAGGACTACTCCGCAGCGCCAACGTGCGCAACATGCCACATGTCGGCTACCAAGAACCAGCCCGTGACGCACGATGTCGGCATGCGGATCAGTTGGAACAACCGCCCGCCCATCTCTGTTCGCCCCGAACTCAGCGACAAGAAAATGGGGCTTCCCGGCGCGGATGTGCCGTGGCAGGTGAGGCGGAACAACATGCAGGACGTCTGTATCAACTGCCACAATCAGGGTTGGATTGACAACTTCTACATCCAGTACGACGGCCTGGTTGATCTCTACAACACCAAGTTCGCCGCACCGGGCAAGCGGCTCTATGGCCTGGCCAAGCCGCTGATGAAGGATGTCAGGTTCGGTAACAAGATCGACTTCACGTGGTTTGAGCTTTGGCACCATGAGGGCCGACGTGCCCGTCACGCCGCTTCGATGATGGGTCCGGACTACACCCACTGGCACGGCACCTATGAGATTGCTCGCAACTTCTACACGGAGTTCATTCCAGAACTGGAAGAGCTGGTCGAGAAGGGCATGCACTCGGGCGATCCCGAGAAGGAGAAAGCTGCTGCCGCGCTGCAGGCCGCAATCGACGAGGTGCTCGGTTCTGAAGATCACAGGTGGTTCATTGGCGAGATGGATCCCGATGAGGCTGCCGCACGCAAGGCCGCCGCTGAGGAATTCAAGGCTCGCTACAAGGACTGAGTGTGATCGAAGTAGATGGTGATCTTGCTGGAGATGCTCGCGAGGCCCTTCGCGAGCATCTCCTCAGGGCGGCCCGGACCGGCCGGCAGCGCCACGCACCCTTTCGGAGCCTGAAAGGAATGCAGGCGCTGCTGGCCCACCCGGACGTCCTCCG
>CAZMPA010000156.1:4510-5757 GCA_964567915.1 uncultured Isosphaeraceae bacterium
CGGCCGGGGCGGTCTGGCCACCCAACTTTTTGGTCCCTTTAATGTATTGCGGGGGTGGGGGGCCTACGGGGACGTCGTCCGCTTTCCAGTGGAGGTGGTCTTTGACGAGGCGCCGCTGCACGAGGGCGAGTTCGCGTGGGCGGACCTGGCCGGCAAGACGCCGGCGGAGGGGTACCGGCTGGCGATCCATCCGTTCTTTGAGGGGCACGCTTCCGCCATCCCGCTGCTGATTGCCTATCACATTCCGGCCATCAACTACGGCCCGATTGTGTCCAGCGACGACGCGGAGGCATTTGGCGCTGAGTTGCTCGGCCTGGATGTGGAGGCCTACTACCAGCGACTCTGCAACCTGACCGACGCGATCCCAGGCTGATTCCTCAGGACTCGCATGACCCCCACGCGGCCATCAGAAGCAACAGATCGTCCACGGTCACCATTCCGTCGCCGTCCAGATCGGAGGCCGGGTCAGTCGTCCCATAGGCGGCGATAAACGTCAGCAGATCGGTGACATCCACGGCTCCATTAGCTTCGGCAATGTCTTCTCTGCAGAGGAACACGCAGGGGGGCGCCACGAGCGCGACCGAGTCGACGCCTGCCTCGACGCACCCGCTGCTCCCGGTGTCGCACGCCGCAAACCGCAGACGCAGGGCTGCGGTCTTGACAAAGCCAGGAACCGAATCTAACTCAAACGAGACGTCGTACCAACCCCCATGAGCCTGGGGGTCGTTGTCCGGAACCACTTCGAGCACGCTCCACGCCCCGCCGTCGTCGGTGGAAAACTCCACGGCGAATTCGTCGTCGTGTTGGTGCCCGCAGGTGTCGTTGCTGAACCACCTGCTGTAGGAGAGCGTCAAGCCGGCGGCCGTGGCGTCCAGCAGCGGGGATGTCAGGTACGTACAGCCTCCGTCTACGTCTTCGCAGTTGAACTGGCTTCCTGGGGCTGTCAGGTAACACTTGCGTGGAATGGACATTGACACCAGAAGTGATGTTTATGCATTGGGTGTCGTGTTGTACGAGCTACTAATTGGGTGCCCGCCATTTTCTTCAGACGATTTGAGCAGTGGCGGCTTGGACAAAATGAAACAGATCATCTGCGAGAGTCCGCCTCCGCGGCCAAGCGATCGTCTCACATCGCTGAGTGTTGATGTTTCCGAAGAGATAGCAGGATCACGGCGCACTGCGACTAGTACTTTTGACCTTTCCCCCTAAATCCAGTCCAGTCCGAGTGATAGTCTCGGGCGATGTTT
>CAZMPA010000157.1:0-5756 GCA_964567915.1 uncultured Isosphaeraceae bacterium
ATACGCTCCCCCATATCGGAGCCCAGACATGACCACGACCACCGATACCACCGTTTCCAACCGAGCCATGGGCATCAAGCCGTCCTCGACCCTCGCCATCACCGCCCGGGTACGGGCGCTCAAGGCTGAGGGGCGTGACATCATCGGGTTCGGCGCCGGCGAGCCCGATTTCACGACGCCGGATCGCGTCTGCGAAGCGGCCATAGAGGCGATTCGCGCGGGCATGACCCGCTACGTCCCGGTCCCCGGCACGCCCGAGGCCCGCGACGCTGTCGCCGCCAAACTCCAGGGCGACAACGGCATCGACTGTGAGCCCGATCAGATCATCATCTCCAACGGCGGGAAGTTCAGTCTTTATCTGGCCATGCAGGCCATGCTCAACCCGGGCGACGAAGTGGTGATGGCGACGCCGGCCTGGGTGTCCTACAAGCCCATGGTCGAACTCGCTGGCGGCACCTTCGTTGAGATTCCGACCACCGGTGACACGGGGTTTCTCGCAAGCCCTGAGCAGTACGCCGCTGCGATCACACCCCGGACCCGCGCGGTCATCCTCAACAGCCCCAGCAACCCGTGCGGCACCATGTACGACCCGGATGCCATTCGCGGCATCTGCGATGTGATCGCGGCCCATGAACACGTCTCGCTCATCAGCGACGAGATCTACGAGCGGCTCGTCTATGGCGGGCGAACACACCTCTCGCCGGCGGCGCTTCCCTCCATGCGGGACCGGACGATCACCATCAACGGGCTGAGCAAGGCCTTCGCGGCGACGGGCTGGCGAGTGGGCTACACCTGCGCCCCGCCGCCCATTGCGAAGGCCATGTCCAAACTGCAGAGCCAAATGACCTCATCGGTGACGAGTTTCACGCTGCCGGCGCTGGTGACCGCCCTGACCGACTGCAGCGACGACATTGAGCGGATGCGCACCGCCTTTGAGGCGCGGGCCGCTCTGATGGAGTCGCTCGTTTCGGCCTGGCCGGGCGTCACCTGCCCGCCCCCGCTGGGGGCTTTCTACGTCTTCCCTTACATTTCCGCGGCCTTTGGGCGGACCAGCCCGGGCTGGGCGGCAATCACCATCCCCGGCACCTTCGCCGAGGCCCTCCTGGAGGAAACTGGCGTCGCGGTCGTCCCGGGCGATGACTTCCTCGGCTGCGGACCCAGGCACGCACGGTTGTCGTTCGCACTGGCTGAATCAGCGATTGAAGCCGGTTGTGAGCGGATTCGAGGGTGGATGGAGTCGCTCACCTGAGGTTGATATCGGACCTTCAGGACGCCGCCGGCCGCTGGCGTCGCGGGCGGAATCCCGCTAGACTGCTCGATTCTCCGTAGGCGCGGTGTCTACGGATGTTTTGGACAGGACCATTCATGGCCCTCACAGTCAATCAGAAGACACAGATCATCGGCGACTATCGCCGCGATGATGCTGACACAGGTTCCCCAGAAGTGCAGATCGCGCTGCTGACCTCCCGTATTCAGGAGATCAACGAGCACCTGCAGTCGAACAAGAAGGATCACGCCGCACGACTCGGCCTGGTCAAGCTTGTCGGCAAGCGGAACCGTCTGCTTCAGTATCTCTCGCGGACAAACGTCACCGCCTATCGCGAGCTCATCAAGAGACTCGGCCTTCGGAAGTAGGGGCCTCGCCCCAACAGGAAGGGTCCGGTGCCGTCGAGCAGGTGGCAGTGGACAGGCGGCAGTCGAGCACTGCCTCCTGTCTTCTGCCTTCTGGGACCTCGGGGACCGCGATCCCAAACACGTGGCGTTCTGGCGCGGACTCTGCGCCTCGGCCACAGGAGATTTTCACAATGGCAGATGCCACGGTTCATTTCGTTGAACGCGAAATTGGCGGTCGGACCCTCCGTATGGAGACCGGGCGTATCGCGAAACTTGCAAGCGGCTGCGTGATGGTGCAGTACGCCGACTCGGTCGTCATGTGCGCGGCCGTTCGAGCGAACCCCCGTCCCGGCCTGGACTTCTTTCCGCTTCAGTGCGACTACCGCGAGCGACTGAGCGCCGGCGGACGTTTCCCGGGCGGCTTCCGTAAGCGTGAGGGCGCCCCGAACGAGAAGGAAATCCTCACGATGCGGATGATCGATCGCCCGATCCGTCCGCTCTTCCCCGACGGCTTCATCGACGAAGTCCAGATTCAGTGCTGGACGATGAGCCACGATGGCCAGAACGACACCGACGTGCTCGCATGCACCGGTGGTTCGGCGGCCCTCCTGATGACCGATGCTCCGTTCCAGGGCCCGGTCGCCACCGTCCGCGTTGGTCGCATCCTGACCGACGACGGTGAGCAGTTCGTCATCAACCCCACACACGCCCAGATGGAATATTCCGACCTGGACATGGTGCTCTCCGGGCACTGCGATGGCGTGAACATGATTGAGGTCGGCGCTGCTGAGGTGCCCGAGGACGCGGTCCTCGCCGCCATCGAGTTTGGCTATGAGCATGGCGTCAAGCCCATCCTCGAAATGCAGATCGAACTCATGGAGAAGGCCGGCTGCACGCAGAAGCGTGACGGCGAAAGCGCCCTGCCCTCGGCGGACGTCATGGACATCGTCAAGCAGGCCGCTGGCGACGAGATGGATCGCTGCCGCCGCATCAAGGGCAAGCACGATCGCGGCGACGCGATTGACGAACTTCGCACAAAGGTGCTCGACGAGCACTTCGCGCTTCCCGAGGACGGCACGTACACCGAGTACCGCACCGCCGAGAAGCGTCTCGGTCAGGCCCGTGAGGCTTTCCGCACGCTCGAGAAGAAGACGACTCGCAAGCTCATTGTCGAGGACGGCATTCGTGCCGACGGCCGCTCGTTCACCGAGATTCGTCCGCTCGACATCGAGTGTGGTCTCTTCCCACGAACGCATGGCTCGGCCATCTTCCAGCGTGGCGAGACGCAGGGTGTGCTGACGTGTGCCTTGGGAACGGGACGCGACGAGCAGATCGTCGACGGTCTCATGCCCGAGTATGCCAAGAAGTTCTACCTGCACTACAACTTCCCGCCCTTCTGCGTCGGCGAAGCTCGTCGCATTATGGGCCCCGGCCGCCGCGAGATCGGCCACGGCGCGCTCGCCGAGCGTTCGCTGCTGGCCATTCTTCCCGACGTCGACGACTTCCCCTACACCGTCCGGCTCGTCAGCGACATCACGGAGTCGAATGGCTCCTCGTCGATGGCGTCGGTCTGCGGCGGCTGTATGGCGATGATGGATGCGGGCGTGCCGATCAAGGCGACGTGTGCCGGCATCTCGGTTGGCCGCTTCAGCAACGATGCGGGCAAGATTGTCCGCGTCACCGACATCATCGGTGAAGAGGATTTCTTTGGTGACATGGACTTCAAGGTCTGTGGCACCCGAACCGGCATCACCGGCATTCAGCTCGACCTCAAGGCTCGTGGACTGTGGTTCGACGAGATCAAGGAGACCTTCGAGCAGGCCCGCATCGGCCGAATCGAAATCATCGATCAAATGGAAGCCGCGCTGGCCAAGCCGCGTGAGGAACTCAGCGAGTATGCCCCACGCATCATGCAGGTCATGATTGATCCGGAGAAGATCGGCAAGCTGATCGGCCCGGGCGGCAAGACCATCCGTGGTATTCAGGAGCGGACCGGCGCGACGGTCGACGTCGACGATGATGGCACCGTCACGATCGCATCCACCGACGGCAAGGCCGGCGATGCCGCTAGAGCCGAAGTCGAGGCGCTCGGCGCCGAGATCAAGGTCGGCACCATTTACGAAGGTACGGTCGTCTCGACCAAGGACTTCGGCGCGTTCATCGAACTCGTGCCCGGCACCGACGGCATGTGTCACATCTCCGAGCTCGACAATGGATTCGTCAAGAGCGTTTCCGACGTCGTCTCTGTGGGCGACACCGTCAAGGTGAAGGTCATCAATGTCGATGACACCGGTCGCATCAAACTCTCCCGCAAGGCGCTGCTCGAGCCGCAAGACGGCGATGGCGATGGCGACGGCGGCGGACGTCATCGCCGCCGGCGTGGCAAGAAGAGCGAGGACGCCGTCGAGACGGCTTCCTGATCGAGCTTCGTGCACCCAGCACTTTGGATTCTGATCGGTGCCGGCGCGACTCTGGTCGTGCTGGCACCGATCTTTTTCGCCATGCTTCGAAGCGCAGAACGCCGTGCCCGAAACGCCGAAGGTGAGGCCCGGCACAGCCAGCGTCTCGCCGAACTCGGCGCGATGACGGGGGGGCTGGCGCACGAGATCAAGAACCCGCTCTCCACCGTGGGGCTCAATGCGCAGCTGCTTATCGAGGATCTGCAGCACGCGCCGCTGGAGCAGGATGAGCGGGATCGACTGGTGCGGCGAGTTGAGACGCTGCAGCGGGAAGTTGAGCGCCTCGGCGGCATTCTGGGTGACTTCCTGCAGTTCGCGGGCCGCGTGCACCTTCACGCCGAACGGCGTGACCTGGGCCGGCTCATCGAACAGCTCGGAGACTTCTATCACCCGCAGTGTGACCAATTGGGTGTTGTGCTGCGGGTGCAGGTGCCTGCTGAGCCACTCGAGGCAGAGGTCGACGAGGGCCTCATCAAGCAGGCCATGCTCAATCTCATGATCAACGCCGTACAGGCCATGACGCCGGACGGTCCGAACGACGAAGCGGGCGAACTGCTTGTGCGTGCCTTCGAGGAGGGGGGCGAGGTTCGCGTCAGCGTGACCGACACCGGTCCAGGCATTCCCGCCGCCAAACTCGAAGAGATCTTCCATCCCTATGTGTCGGGCCGCTCGGGCGGGACCGGGCTCGGTTTACCGACGACAAGGCGGATCATCGAAGAGCATGGCGGCACGCTGACCGTCGAGTCGGAACTCGGCCAGGGAACGGTCTTCACTATTCGATTGCCCGCAGGCTGAGATCAGTCGCCCAGGAGTGTTTCGCTGTCGACGACGGCGCGGGCGACATCGACGAGCGGCTTACGGCCATTGCGGGCCTGCTTCTGCAGCATGCGCATGGCCTCTGGTTCTTCGACGTCTTTGCGTTTGACGATGATCCACTTGGCCTGCTCGATGATCTTTCGCTGCTCAAGCCGTTGCTGGAGCGAGCCGACTTCATCGGAGAGTTCAAGGTGCTTGAGGAACCGCGACCATGCAACCTCGATGCCGACGCGAAGTTGGTCGCGTGTGACGGGTTTGAGCAGGTAGCCGAACACACCGACCCGGTTGCTTGTCGAAACGTACTCGGGATCGGAGTAGGCCGAGATCATGACGACGGGAACCCGCATTTCGTTGTAGATCGTCTCGGCTGCGCCGAGGCCGTCGAGTCCGGGCATTCGGATGTCAAGCAGGGCGATGTCGGGTGACCCCTCGCGGCAGAGTTCGATGGCCTGCTCACCGTTTCCGGCGGTGCCGACCACCTCAAAGCCAAGGTCTTCCAGCGCCGCAACCGTCCCGGCGGCGACGAGGTGTTCGTCGTCTGCAACCAGCACACGCTGCGGATGCGCGGGAATGCCGTTGTCGGACTCGTTCGTCATCAAGGACGATCTCCCTTTCAGCCCTGTGGAGTCGCGGCAGGACGAATCTCAATGGTAGCCGGTGACGCCTCATTCGCGGGGCAAGGGGTTTCAAGCCTCAGTCGCCCCCCCCAATGGGGGTGGACGGCCGAGTGAGCTGATTCGGCGTGGGTGCTGCCATCCTCTGCACATCCTGGGGTAGGCGATTGACACGATTCGCGGGGGGGGGGGGGGGGCCGCGGGGGGGGGCGGGCCCCCGGCGCCCCCCCCCGGGGGGGGGGGGGTGGGGGCC
>CAZMPA010000158.1:0-5646 GCA_964567915.1 uncultured Isosphaeraceae bacterium
ATTCGCCGCCTCAGCCAACACATCTCCGTCCGATGCGATCACGCCAAGCCAACCGCCGCCTGCAGGGATATCACGCGCGACCAGGCTCGCGCCGCCCGGTAGGCCGAACCCGACCGCACCCCCCCTCGGAAGCATGACCGACGCCCGCAACCGCGCCGGAAGCGGAATGGACGACCGAAACCGCAGATCCTTGGTCGCCAGATCATTGACCAGCGCATCATTCCCGGCAGCTGCGACGAACTGCGAGCGATCCGTGGGTGACAACTTGGCCTTCGACAACCGCCAATCGCCTGACCACAGTTCCGTCGGCTCGCCCCAGGTCAGTCGGAGCCACCCAGTCTCATCTTCACTCATTGACTCAAGCGGCGGCGCCGTCACACGCCGCGCCACATGCCGCAATGGACCGCCCGGCAGGCGGTTGATCGTGTACGCAACTTCCTCGGTCCGCAGAGGCTCGCCGTCGGCGGATACCACACCCACCAGCTTGAGCCGCACCACGCGACCGGACCGCAGTTCAGGGAGCGTGATATGCATGAAACGCCCGTCCGACGAGACATCGACATCCGTCACGTCCAATTCACTGGATCGCTGCTCCGGCGAGCCGTACTTCCACCACCAGTTGTAGTCATAGGATCGGGCTGTGATCTGGGGGGGCTCAACTCCGGAAGCGATCGGCTTTGTGAATTCAATGTCGAACCCATCCGGCGCGATGCGGACATGTCTCATCTCAAGCGGCAACTCCCCCGTCCATCGAATCCGCTTGACGCCGCTTCCCGGGGCGAGTCCGCCCCACCCCCGATTGGTCAGGCCGCAGACCAGCGACCCATCCGGCGCAAACGCCACCCGCGCGACCGAGCCGACCCGATCAACAAACGGCCACACGGCGCCCTGCGACGTCCCTTCAACATCCTCGATCTCTGCGCGAAGCACACGCCCCGTCGTCAGCTCGGCGACGAACAACTGATCTTCGAAGGGACCAAAGCGGCCCCCGGTCGCGTCCGTCACCAGATTGCCGGTCGAGCGCGACCAGTCGTACGGAATCCAGATCGCAGCCGGCACACGCTCAGCATCCGGAGGTTCCCGGTTGTCGGGCACGCGGTCTGCATCCCGATACGCGTCGGTCCACCGAAGGCTGCCGGGATGCCCATGGAAGCCACCCTCCTGCACCACGAAGATTGGGGAACTGGGCATCCAGTCTCCCTGATTATCTGTTGCAAGCAGCCGCCCCTCCGCGTCAAAGCCGAGGCCACACGGGCTTCGCAACCCGTGCGCCCAAGGCTGCACCTCACCCTCCGGCGTCACCCGAAGAATCCAGCCGCGATACGGCTCGATCGACACGCCGTGCCACCACTCCGGAGACTGAAAGCCCAGGTTGAGCGACATGTACCGATTGCCATCCACATCGCGAGGCAAACCAAAGGCGTACTCGTGATAGTTGTCGGAAAGCCCCCACGCCTGCGAGAGCGTTTCGATGTCGTCAGCAACGCGGTCACCATCCACATCCCGAAGCCGCGACAATTCGCCCCGCTGCAGCACAATCAGGTCGCCGTCTTCGGCGTCCAGGCCGAGTCCTTCATACAAGCCGTCCGCGTGCCGCAACCACGTCGCATTCGACGAATCCTCGTCCAACGCGCCGTCGATGAGCCACACGCGACCTCGCCGTGAACTGACGGCAATCACATCGTCCTGCGGAAAGGCAATGCCACCAACTTCCACAGTTTCGCCCGGCGGCGAGTCGATCGTCTCGATCACCCACGGGTCCGCCATTGCGGCAACGGCGAGCAGGGCCGCAATCACGACGCCGATTCCTCGAACACCAACCCTGCGGCGCGGGCTGCGTCATCGTCTACCGACGGAAGCACCAGCACCTCGACCACACCATCTCGCGGCAATGCCACCCGGTCCCCTGCTGGTGCCGCCCCTCGAACGCCGATCAAGTCGTCGCCGCCACGCCACCAGTGCCACCCCTTCGATGCACCTTGACCTGCGACAGGCTGCGCCGACGGCAGCTTCATGGTGAATCTCGACGCATCGCCCTCAAACTGAAGTGTTCTGATGTATCCAGGCAACGAACCAAGCCGGTGCGTCTGGCCAGACTCAGTGACCTCGACGCCAGGCAATGCGTAGCGCACAGCGGCGCGGTCGCCAGCCGTCGATGTTCCCCGAAGCGTTGCTGCAACAGGTCGATCTCGCCGCCAGAACTGCGGCGCGTTCAAACCCCAATGCACAACTCGGCCAAGCGGCGCGATGGGCGTGCCCCCCCGGCCCTCCCAGTCAGTGCGCTTGGCGAACTCGCCTTGCCCGGCTCCGCGAAAGCGTACGTCGTCAACGTTGTAGCCCAAGGTCAGTCCATCGGTTCCGCCAAGCAACAGGCCGCGCGGCCGCGGCTCGGCCCAAGGACCTGCCGGCGGCAGCATTCCGCGAAGAACCAGCGGCCTGTCTGTGACGAGCATCGTGGCATCCTCAACGTCGTCCTCACTCGGCGGCACCATCGCGAGCACATGTTTCACGACCACTCGCGTCTGCGCAGGCGAAAGTGTCCCGGCGAACCCGGGCATGGGCGTACCTGCAATGCCGTGCTGCACGACGCGACGAACCGCCTCCGGCGTGTTGCCGAAGGAGAAGCCACCGGCCAGAAAAGAACGCGCGGGACGATCCAGTACCTCGGTTCCTATGCCATCTCCGGTGGCGCCGTGGCACTTTGCGCAGTTGGCCATATAGACCGTCCTAGGCCATCTCGGGTGGCGGGGGGCAATTTTGCGCTGTGGCAAATATACCCGGGCCCCCCCTAACGGGGCGTTGGGGGGGGGGGGGGGATGACTGCCGCGTGGGCTGAGGTCGTGCTGTCAGCCGCAGGCGGCGGCGGCTGTTCCGGAATGAGGACCCAGCACCCCCAAAGAATCAGCGCCGCCAGAATCGGAGCGACGATGAAGACGCAGACGATGTTGGTGACGATCGACTTGACGGTCATGCTGTGTCCTTGGGCCATAGGCGACAGGATAGCGAGGCTGCGGGGCAATCGTCGGCCTGGGCGGGTCATGACGGTTCTGCGGGCCAGGTCAACGGTGGTGGCCACGCTTCGGAGCACTCGACGTGGCTCCCAACGTACGGTTGCCCGAACGGCCCCACCGGCCCTACCCAAGGATGAACACATGCATCGGACCCTCGCAGCCATCGCCATCCTGCCTCTGGCATCAGCCAACGCCGACATCACCAACATGGGGGCCGGCTCCTACCACGGGGTCCTTCAGACTGGGCAATCAGGCCCAAGCGACACCACCGGCAACGCCGTATCACCGCGGGTCACAGCCGACTTCACAGGGCCGCCACCGACCAACACATGGTGGTCGTCCCTCATCTGGGAGCGGCATCCGGGGAATGACTACGGACAGCCCGTTCATGCGCATCCGCTGTCGCTTCAGGCCGCGCCCGAAGGCCTGTACATCGGCCACGTCGCCACGCCTGTTGGCTGGGACCGCGGCTACGAATACTCGTTCTCGGGCGGTTCGGCGGCACTCACGCTGGGCATTGAGAACATGACGTCCCCCGACGTGCGTGTCGCAGGCGCCGGCGACTGGACCGTCAACGCGTCCTGGGACGACGGCGAGCGGTCCATGCGGGCGACCATCGGACGCGGCCTGCCCTACGTCCTCGCCGAGTGCAGTGGCGGCACACCCATCGTCTACGCCTCCGGGTCGACCGCACACACGCACACCGGTAACACGCTTGTGCTGGAGAAGAACGGACAGTACTGGGGGGCGTTTGCTCCCAGCGGGTTCACCTGGTCGCAAAGTGGCGACCTCTGGCGTTGCAGCGGATCGCCCGCAATTGCAGTTGCCATTCTGCCAGACAGCGAGGCAGACACCGTCGACCTCTTCCGGGGCGCCGCGTTGACGGCCGTACGTGACACGCAGGTCTCATGGACGTGGCAACCGGACACTCGCACCGTCCAGGCAACGTACTCGTTCGAGACCGAAGCCTTGAGCGGCGGAAGCGGCGTCGTGCTGCCGTGCCTCTATCGTCACCAGTGGCTGCACGCGGAGCCACAGTACACCGGAGCCACCTACCCGTCACCCCGAGGCACGCTGAAGCTCGCGCAGGCCTCGTCATTTGACGTTGCGTTTCCTGTGCCGCCCCTGCTCCAGATGCTCCCGGATGGCGACGCAATCGACCCGGGCTCTGCCGCGAACTACCTGTCCGAATCCATCGCGGCGGGCGCCGCGAGTTATGTATCGGACACGTATTGGGGCGGCAAGTCGCTCGGCCGAACCGCGCAGTTGGCGCTCGTCGCCGATGCCCTGGGCGACGCCGCGGCGCGAGACTCGCTCGTCACCGAACTGAAGTCTGGTCTGGAAACATGGTTCGTGGCCGATGGCGCCGCTACGTTCGCCTACGAGCCCACCTGGGGCACGCTGATCGGCTACCCCGCGTCCTACGGCGCCGACACCGAACTCAACGATCACCACTTCCACTACGGATACTTCGTATGGGCCGCGGCGGTCGTCGCGCGGTTCGACCCGGCCTGGGCCGCGGACGCCGCGTGGGGAGGTATGGTCGAACTGCTCATCCGCGACGCGGCGAACTGGGACCGCACGGACACTCGCTTCTGTTTTCTGCGGCACTTCGAGCCGTATGTCGGACACTCGTATGCCGCCGGCCACGCGGGATTCGCTGCTGGCAACAACCAGGAGTCTTCATCTGAAGCCATCAACTTCGCCTCGGGCTGCGTGATGTGGGGCGAAGCGACTGGAAACGCATCCGTTCGGGACCTCGGTCTCTTTCTACTCGCCGCAGAAGCTGCCGCGATTGAGCAGTACTGGTTTGACACGGACGAGGTGGTCTACCCGGATGTCATGCCGCGCGAGCTCGCGGGCATCGTCTGGGACGCGGGTGCCAGCTACAGCACCTGGTGGACCGCGAATGCCGAGGAGATTCACGGCATCAACATGCTGCCGATCAACGGCGGTTCGCTCCATCTGGGGAATCGCCCCGACACCGTGGCGCGACTGTGGGAGGTCTTCCTGACCGAAAACGGCGGCGAGCCCACCGTGTGGCAGGACATCCTGTGGAGTTACCTCGCGCTGGCCGATCCGGCGGCGGCGCTGACTCGCTTCAACAGCACCAGTTACACACCTGAGGCCGGCGACTCAAAGGCCCACACGTACTGGTGGTTGGCGGCGCTCACCGGGCTCGGTCAGGTGGATGCATCCGTGGGCGGTGATGCGCCGCTCTCGGCTGTCTTTGATGACGGCAATGTCCGCACCTACGCCGCCCACAACATGGACGAGACCGACAGGCAGGTGCAATTCACGGACGGCTTCTCCATGTGCGTACCGGCTGGCAGCTCGGCAGCCGCGACGTCGGAGGGCGGCGGATCCTGCGCGCTCGCCGACTTCAACGGCGACGGCGTGCTCGACGTCTCGGATCTGCTCATCCTGCTTCAATCCTGGGGCGTCTGCGAAGATGGGACGTGCCCGACCGACCTGAACGGTGATGGTGTCGTCAACGTGTATGACCTGCAGGAGCTTCTGGCAGCCTGGTAGCGGCGGTCGATCCGAGCGCTCTACCATCCGTCGCCATGAGCAACCCCATCATTCGGCCGTACGACGACGCCAAGGACGTCCCTGCCTGCATCCGGATTCTCGA
>CAZMPA010000159.1:0-3610 GCA_964567915.1 uncultured Isosphaeraceae bacterium
CGACTTCGGCGATCCCGAGAACCCCGAAGAGTTCGCCGCGCTGGTCGCCTACTCGCCCTACCACAACCTTCAGCCGGGCACGTCCTATCCCGCCACGCTTGTTACGACCGCGGACACGGACGATCGCGTCGTCCCTGGGCACTCCTTCAAGTTCGCGGCCGCATTGCAGCACGCGCAGTCGCCAAGTGGGCCGCCCGTTCTGATTCGAATCGACCGCAAGGCAGGCCACGGCGCTGGCAAGCCGACGTCGATGCGAATTGACGAGGTCGCGGACACATGGTCGTTCCTGGTGGACGCCTTGGGTGTGGAGCCGTTACCGCAGCCGTGACGTGCGTCAGCCAGGGGGGAAGTGTTGACAGCATCGCCGTTGGCAGCACCACACACCCCCTCAGTCGCTGCGAGACAGTTCCCCTGCACGCGGCACGCATCGTGGCCTACTCGCGGCCCAGCAAGCGAACGAGCCACCCCGCAGGCGGGTCAGCAACCAGCCCCGGCCCCCCTGCAATCGCCTGCGCAGCCAAGTAACCGCTGCGTACGGCGCCCTCCATGGTGGCCGGCCACCCGCTCTGGCACCAGTCGCCAGCGAGGAAGAGCCCTTCGATGTCGCCGCCGCTGGCGCCAATCGGGTTCGGTGGGGAGCCGGGTCTGGCCGATTCGGCTTCGGGCGTCGCAGCAAATGTGGCCCGTCGCTCCTTGACCGGGCGGCACAACAGCACCGCGTGCTCGCTGATGTCCGGGTACGCCGCAGCCAGATCGCCCAGCACGTGATCGCGGATGTCATCTTCGCCAAGGTCCATCCACTCATCTGCAGCGCTGATGACGGCGTGCAGGTGCTGGGCGCCGTCCGAGTCCACGCCCTTGTTGAACACCCAGTGCACGCCGCGACCGGGGAGCACGAGATGCGGCTCGTCCATGACCAGACCATCGATCACAATGTGCACGCCGAGAATCGGGCTGTGCCCGAGGCCGGACAGCCCTCGGAGGCGGCCATCCATCGCGGTCATACGTTCGTCAAGAATCGAGCCCAGCCGCTCCCACGGCAACGCCACGAGTACGCAGTCCCCGCGAACAAACTCCCGGTTGGTCTGCACGCCGACGGCCCGCCTGGCATCCATCGCAATACTTGAAGCCGTACAGCCAAGCCGGATGTCCCCGCCGCCCGCGAGAATCACTTCGGTGGCGGGTTCGTAGAGATCAACCAACGGAACTGCGGGCACACCCATCGTCGCCTGCCAGCGTCCCGCCATGAATCCTTCCCGGAAGACCTGAACGGCGTGACTCGCCGCCACACGATCGAGCGAGAGGTTGCATGCACTGACGATGATCGGTTCCCAGAAGAGACGCCTGACTTCGGCCCCCTGTCCCCACTGATCCAGAAGTGTCGCAAACGTCTGCTTTCGTGCCTCCATGCGGTCGGCGTTGGCCATTCGAAGCATCCGCCACATGGCGCGGCGGACCTGCCGCTTCATTCCGCGATCGAGCAACCCCATGCGGCGAAGCGACCCGGCCAGATGCAAGGGAGCCGGCAGCCAGGATGGCCTCAAGACGTCTCTGCCTCCATCGGGCCGGAGCCAGTTGATGGACTCATGCCACGCGACCGCGTCGCTCGCGCCGATGCGGTCATAGAAGTCCAGCAGATTGACGCAGCATCCCATCAGGACGTGCTGGCAATTGTCAAGCGTGCGGCCGCTCCTGGCGTCATCAAAGCTCGACGCACGCCCCCCGAGCCGCCTCCGTGATTCGAGCACGATCGGCTTGCATCCCTGATCGATGAGCCGAACAGCGGCTGCCAGCCCGGACAACCCCCCACCGACCACAACGACCTCCCGGCTCACGAGCCTCGCCTCCCAGCTCCGAGCATGATTCGAATCTTCGTCAGCTTGGACAACCCGACTCCCGGAACATTGCAGCACCGGCGTGGGTCCGCGGACAGCCGCCTGAGAAGTTCCCGATAAATGCCGGTCATCGCCCGCAGCGTACGCCTGCAGTCGGCCGACACCATGTCGTCCAATGGCGCCGACGCCGAATACGCTTCCTCTGCGCGGGCGATCCATACACGAAGGACCGCCTCGCACGCGGTGGGATCTCTCCACGTGGCGAGTCCGGACGCGTCCACGCCGCGCCTTCGCAAGTCGTCGGCAGGGATATAGCAGCGGCCCCGCTTCGCGTCATCTCCGATATCACGAAGGATATTTGTCAACTGCAGCGCGATTCCACGCTCCACGGCAAGTTCGCGAGCCGAATCGCCGGTGTAACCCCAGATGGTGATGCACAACTCGCCGACGGTCGATGCGACGCACCGGCAGTAGTCGATCAGATCGATGTCCGTCTCGATCACCCGGTCGGCCAGATCGTCACGCTGCCCGCGAAGCATGTCGGTAAACGCCTGCTCGGGGAGGTTCCAGGACGTCGATATCCATCGCAGCGCCTGCCACAATGGTTCGTCGTCGGGCTCGCCTCCATGCAGCACATCGAGCGTCGTGGCCTCAAAGCCGTCCAGCAGTTTGCCAGCCTCCACCGGGTCAACCGCGTCGTCGGCGATGTCATCCGCCCGCCGCATCCACGCGTACAACGCGTACAACGCAGTCCGCCTAGGCTCGGGCAGCAGGCGAAGCCCCCAGTAGAAGTTCCCTGCCCGCTTCCTGACGAGATCACGGCACCAGAGGGCGGCGTCCCGCGGCGGCTCGGCGGTGCCGCTCACGCAGCCCGCCCCTTTCTCGCGGCAGTCCAGAGCAACCAGAGCTTGCGAGGTTTGGATATGGAGACGCGAAAAAGCACCGTTTCGTGATCGGCACGCTCGATCAGGTCGAGGATGGTGACTCCGCCTGCGGCGAAGAGCCAGAGCATGGAGCGGAGTTCAGGCGGCCCCTCATCGAGCAGCACCTGCACTTCACTCAGCAGCGGGCGAGTCCGCTCAACCAGACCCTTGCAGACGGCTCGATACTCGCGCAGCAACTCCGCATCGGGCGCATGTCCCACCTTCGCAGTCATGACCAGTCGCTGCTCGAAGTCGTCGGTGGGCATTGAGGTCCGCGGGATGTAGACGCGATTCCGCTCGAGAATGTCTCGCCTGACGTCCTGCCAGTGGTTCGCGAGTTGCAGGCCGGTGCAGACCGCATCACTCGCTGCAAGGAGGTCTGCTCGATCACCGACGCCCGCCATCTGAAGCACGAGCCGCCCGACCGGATTGGCACTTCCACCACAGTATCCAATCAAGTCTCCCCAGGTGTCGTACCGATTCTGACGCTGGTCCTGTTCAAACGCATCGAGGAGCCGGTGGAAGAGCGTCGTGTCCAGGCCGTAGCGATCGACCATGGGTGCCAGCGCGACGAACACAGGGTGCCGTGGCGTTCCCTGCTCGCAGAAACGAAGCTCTGACCGCCACCACTCAAGTCTGGACAACGCCACCGCGGCATCCTCCGACTCGTCCGACAGATCGTCCGCCCATCTGCAAAACGCATACACGGCGGAGACGCCGTCACGCATTTCATCCGGAACAAACCGACTCAACACGCTGAAGTTCTCATATTGGCCGAGCGTCAGCCCGCGGCAAAAAACCCCCCCAAGCTACACCCGCCCCACCACCCACCCCTCCGGCCCCCCCAGGTAC
>CAZMPA010000159.1:3651-5622 GCA_964567915.1 uncultured Isosphaeraceae bacterium
ATCACCGCGACGATCAGAGGAGTTCCCATGCGCATTCTGCTTGCCAACCCACGTGGCTTCTGCGCTGGCGTGTACATGGCGATCGATGTGGTCGATCAACTTCTGGCCATCGTCCCTGGCGAGGCGATCTACGTCTACCACGAGATTGTGCACAACAAGCACGTAGTCAACCGCTTCGTGGATCGAGGCGTCCACTTCGTTGAAGCCATCGCAGATGTCCCGAAAGGCGCCATTTTGGTCTTCAGTGCCCATGGGATTGCCCCAGCCGTCCGCGAGGCCGCCGAGCGCCAGAGCCTGATTGCCATCGACGCCACATGCCCGCTCGTCACCAAGGTGCATGCCGAGGCCATCCGGTACGCCGCACGTGGCTGGCAGATCCTGCTCATTGGCCACAAGGACCACCAGGAGGTGATCGGCACGCGAGGCGAGGCCCCGGACGCCATTCAGGTTGTCGACTCAGCGGAGTCCATCGCAGACCTTCAGATCACCGATCCGGACAAGCTCATCTACCTGACGCAGACGACGTTGAGTATGGACGAGGCCGCGGACATTATTTCTGCGCTGCGGGCGGCGTTCCCGAAGATCCACGAGCCCCCGAGCGAAGACATCTGTTACGCGACGACCAATCGCCAACTCGCCGTCCGTCGACTGGCCCCTGAGTGCGACCTCGTCATCGTGGTCGGGTCTCGCAACAGTTCGAATTCGCAGCGGCTACGAGAACTTGCGGAGGCGACGGGCACGGCCGCCGTCCTCATCGATGACCATCATGAATTGGACGGCGCCATGCTCGACGGAGTCGGAACCGTATTGCTGACGGCTGGCGCCAGCGCGCCGGAGGACCTTGTGCAGCATGTGCTGCTGCATCTGGCCGCAAGAGACGGCGCCATCGTGGAGCAGCATGACGTCTTTCACGAATCGGTTGAGTTCGGCCTGCCTGGAACGCTCAAGAAGTTCATGCGGAGCAAAGGGCTCGATCCAGCGGGAAGGCGAATCGCCATGGACAACATCGAAGCGACCCGGGCGTTTCTGGCTGCGCACGACATCGAGCACCGAGTCGTCGATCTCACAGTGGGCGCTTCGAGTTGTGTCGCGGCAGAAGCTTTTTCGATCACACGCCTGAGAGCTTGCGTGACTGGTGCGTCGCCCACGGCATGCCACGGCACGCTGCCGGCCAGGTGACGGCATGGGTCTATGAGAAGCAGGCGATCGACCCTGCAGCCATGACCAATCTGTCGGCAGACCACCGCGCACTGCTGGAAGCGGCGATGCCAATAGAGGAAGGTCGCGAAGTACGAAGACAAGTCGCCACTGACGGCACGCGAAAGCTGCTCATCGAGTGGCCCGATGCCGGCACCACGCTTCCAATCGCAGGACGTGTACCGTCCACCGAAGCCGTACTGATTCCTGCGGACAAGAGGCGGACCGCCTGCATCTCCAGCCAGGTCGGATGCCCTGTAGGGTGCCGCTTCTGCGCGTCCGGCATGGCGGGCCTCGAAGGCAACCTGACGGCGGGGAGAATCGTCGAACAAGTCCATCGACTCAGTCGCCTCGGCGTCGGCCGAATCACCAACGTCGTATTCATGGGCATGGGCGAGCCGCTCGCCAACTACGACGCCGTCACCTCGGCGATCCGAACCATCAACGCCCCGTGGGGCATGGGCATCGGCGCACGCCGAATCACAGTCTCCACCGTCGGATTGCCCGCAGCCATCCGAAGGCTCGCCGCGTTCGCACTCCCAATCACGCTGGCGCTCAGCCTGCACGCTCCAGACGATGACCTCCGGCGATCACTCATCCCGTGGGCCGAGCACGCGTCCATTGAAGATATCCTCTCGGCCTGCCGAGACTTCTTCGACGCGACCGGCCGCGAAGTCACGATCGAGTATCTGCTCCTCAGAGATGTCAATGACCGTCCGGAACACGCCCGCCTCCTGGCCGCATGGGACAAAGCATGCGTCGCACGTCCGACTG
>CAZMPA010000160.1:0-5590 GCA_964567915.1 uncultured Isosphaeraceae bacterium
GCACCCCCGACCAACAACAGCCGAACCAGGAGCAGCCCAGCGACGTCAACAACGCGGAAGCGCCCCGCGCCGATGGGCCATTGACCCGTGAGGAAGCCGAACGCATGTTGCAACGCATCCGTGACCGGGAACGGCAACGCCGCCTGGAGCAGGCCGAGCGAGAAGCCGCCGGCACGCCGCTGACAGGAAAGGACTGGTAGGACTCGCCCGATGCTTCACGCACGTCTCCCAATTCGCACATGGCTGCTCGCGTGCCTCCCGGCACTCTGCGCAGCTCTTGTGGCATCGAGTGCCGTGGCTGGAACGGTCAAGCAGCAAGTCTCGAGCCGAACCGGCTACACCGGCGCGCCGATCACCCTCGACCTGATTTTCGAGAACGTCCAGACCCACGAAGAACCGGTGATTCCACCAGTCGACGGGCTGACCATCAAGTCTGCTGGCACACCCTCGGTCATGCGAAGCAGCCAGACGATCAACGGCCACCGCACCGAGCAGTCCACGCTCACGTACCGGTACTTGATCTCGGCCGCCGAAGCCGGCACCTGGGAGTTGCCGGCCATTGATCTGCACGCCGATGACTCCATCTGGCAGACCGAACCAATGCTCCTGACGTTCAAGACGTCGGCGGATCGCTCCCTGCTGCGATCGCAACTGTTGCATGTTCCGGAGTCCGCGTGGCTGGGCGACATTCTCCCGCTGACCCTTCGCATTCTCGTCAAGCCCTACCGAGATGACCTGCTGCCGGACGGTGTGTTGTCAGCCACCGACATGTGGGGGTTGATCAAGTTGGACGCGAGCAGTTGGGGCCCGTTCCGAGACGTGATCGCCACACTCGCGCGGGACCGGCGGTTTCCCCCTTTGAGCGTCGTGCAGGTCGCCGCCCCTGGCGGGGGCGAGCGATGGTACGCCTTCGACATCTCGACCGAGATGCCGCTGGTGCAGGCCGGACCGCTTGACCTCTCGAACATCAGCATCGCCATGGACTATCCGCTGCAACTGGGGCGGGGTCGCGGCTCGCTGTTTGAGCCGTTCCCCCAACTGCGCGTGACGAATCGTCGGCTCGTCACGGCGTCGCCCCCGGTGAGTAACCTCGTCGTCCAGACGCCCCCCGAAGCCGGCCGCCCGGCGACCTGGGCGGGCGCGGTCGGACGCTTTCGCTTTGACGTGACCGCCAGCCATACGGACGCGGAAGTCGGCGAGCCAATCACCCTCACGATGACCGTGTCGGACGTGGGCCCCCACCCCGCCGACCTCGAGCTGCTGCAGGCGCCGAGGCTCGACGCAGACCAGGCACTCGTGGAGCACTTTCGCGTACCTGCAGACCGTCCCGGCGGCGTCGTGTCCGGTCGCTCCAAGACGTTTACGCAGACGATTCGGCCCACCACAGCGGGCGTCGATCTGATTCCACCAATCCCCTTCACGTACTTTGACCCGTCTCTGGAGAAGTACGAGACCGCGTTCAGCAGACCGATCGATGTTCACGTGACGTCGGCGGCGCAGGTCGACGCCAGCGACATCGAAGGTGTCGTCGCCGCGCCTGCAGCAAAGACCGGCGTCACCACCGTGCAGAGCGGGCTGCTGGCGAACTACACGGATCCCGGCGTGCTGCTACAGCGTCGCCGCCCAGCCGGCGCCGCCATGCTGGCCGGGCTCCTGATCGCGCCGCCGCTCGCCTTTCTGCTCGTAACACTGACGCGGTGGCGGCGTGACCTGGACCGGCAGAACCCGGATCGTGTTCGTGGTCGAAAGGCAATGCATCGGCTCGATGCCCGCCTGTCCAAAGCCGGCGACGCCCCGGACGCGGTTGCTGCGGCCATCCGCGGTTACATCGCAGATCGGTCCGGACTGCCAGAGCAGGGCCTGACCAGCCACGAGGCCATTGCCGCGGTCCGCGATGCCGGCGCCGAGTCGCTCGTAGGCGATGTCGACACAATGCTCCGAGATCTGGAAGCTCGCAGTTATGCGGGCGGCGGCGGGTCGCTCGACGCTCGCACACTGTCGGACGCCCGGCTCCTGTGTCAACGACTTGGGGAGGTACTGTGATGACATCTCGGCTGGCATGTGTGATCGTATTCGTAGCGGTGTTCTGCGCCACAGGCATTGCGAAGGCGGCCCAGCCACTCTCGCCGTCGCAGCAAGCGGCTGTGCTGGAGCAGGGCCGGGTTGCCTTTGAAGAAGGCAATGCGCTGCGTGATGAACACCCCGATGAGGCCAGAGAAAAGTTTCAGCGTGCTGCAGAACGCTGGTCACTGCTGGTTGACGAAGGCGTCACAAACGGCCCGCTGCTCTATGACATCGGAAACGCATGGGTCCGCAGCGGCGACCTCGGTCGCGGCATTGCGGCCTATCTTCGAGCAGAACGGTACATGCCCGGCGACGCGCGCCTCCAGGACAACCTTGCGTACGCCCGCTCGCTCGTCTCGCCGCAGTTTGCGCCGGACAGCGCCGAGGCCGTGTTCGATCGCCTCGCTGGCTGGCATGAGTCGTGGACGCTCGGCAGCCGCATGGTGTGGTTCGGCCTCGCGTGGTGCGGACTCTGGTTGGTGCTGATCGTCCGCCGTCTGGGCCAGAACCGCATCCCAATCTGGATCGGCGGCGTGTCAGGCGCGGCCGCGTGCGTTCTGGGAGTCAGCGTGGCAGCGAGCATGCTGGGCGGAGGCGGGCCGGTCGGTGTCCTGATTCAGGACGACGTTATTGTTCGCAAGGGCAACGCCGAGTCATATCAGCCGCAGTTCGACGAGCCAATCCACGGCGGCGTGGAGTTTCGCGTTCTTGAGCAGCAACCCGTCTGGCTGCACGTCGAGTTCCCAGGCGGTCAGGACGGCTGGGTTCCACGAACTGCCACTGAGATTGTGCGAAGCAGCGCCGAGCCGGTGGCGTCCACCTGAGCAGTGCGGGCGGGCCGCGGTGGTTCTGGCGTGGCCGCTATGAACAGCCGAAGTCGCCAAGCAGCAGCAGCAGATCTGTGACGTCCACGACGCCGTCGGGCTCGAGGTCGTAGGCCGGATCGGATCCGCCGTAGGCAGCCAGCAATGCAAGCAGGTCCGCAACGTCCGTTACACCATCACCGGTCACATCACCAATGCACTGGGGCTCCGGCTCACGGACGGTGATGTTGAATGTGGCGTACAGCGACTGCGTCGCTTCGCCTGGCAGATCTTCGTCGCTGGTGGTCACGGTCACTGAGCGAACGTAATTGCCTTCAGCCAGTCCGTCCGTCGCGACGGTGAAGGGCATTGAGATGGGGAATGGGCCGACGTTGTTCCACGTCCCGCCGCCAAACTGAAGCGGCAGGGGACTGGTCGGCATCCCACTGGTAATTCCAGAATTGAATGGGCACCGCCACATCGCCTGAGTCCGCGTCAACTTCAATCATGTAGACGTAGAAGTTGTTGTCGGCCGTGCTTGAGAACGAGGGATTCGCGTGCCGGAGAACCTGCCCCTCAACAGCCATGCTCATGGGCGCATGCTGCGCGAGTGCATCATCCGCCTGCACATCAAGCGTGCCGGAAACGGCTCCCACCACCGAAGTATCGACCGCCACCTCCATCGCTGTCCCGTCGCCGGCGTCAAGGGAGCCGGAGCCCGCGTTGCCACTGAGCACACCCGTGCCTGCGAGGGACCATTGCAGCGAAGCCACGCCAGCCGCCACGGTCGAGGATGCCGCATTGGTAACAGAGAGCGTGCAGTCGACATCAGCGCCTTCGATCACGGTACCTAGCTCGCATCCCTCGAAGGACGCATCGAGGACGGCCGGAATGCGGTAGTCCACCGCAACCGGCAGGTGATCGGACGCATCGTGGAGCGCATCGGCCAATGCGTTGCTTGCCGAGGCGTCGCCTGGCCAATAGGTGTTGTTGCCGTCATTGATGGCGGTGTTGTAATGGTTGCCGTCATTGCCAACCGACCGGTACGTGCCATCAATCAACGTGAGTCCGCCCGTCCCCTGCATGAGCGGGGTGTGCAGGTGCAGGTCAAAGCGGTCGTCGAGGCCGCCGTTGGCCAGACCGTCCGCTTGAATGGTGCGGGGCGACTGGGAATGCTTCAGTGTGTTGCCCGCACCGCCCCAGTCGCCGCTTCCGAGCGGGTCCACCAGACCGCCAGCCAGAAACTCCAGATAGCCAGCCTCTTGGTTGTCATAGAAATTCATGTCGCCCGTGAGGATGATTCGGCTGCCCTCAGGCACCTCCCCCATGTTCGTCACAATCCGTTCGGCGCCGGTCAGGCGGTCCGCCTCGGCCGAGGAGTTGTTCCCTGCCTTCAGGTGAGCGCTGTATACATAGAAGGCCACGGGTGGATCGGTGTATCCGTTCAATGTGAACTTCCAGCGGTCCGCTCGCCGGCCCGCTTCGACGTAGGTGTCATCGTGTCCGGAGGGATCCTCCGTGAGGGTGGCCGCGTGATAGAAGCAGGCCTGAGCGCCGCCGTACGGGTCCTCGTTGCTGTTGGTGTACGTCGCCGCCGACCACTCCGGCCCGAGCGACGAGAGCAGCGTGTCGTACGTCAGGTTGTCCGCTTCCTGGATGGTCAGGATGGTGACGGGCGACGCAAAGCCTCCCGCGTCATCGACGTCAAGGGCCTCGATGACGGACTCAATGGCGCCGACGTCGCCCCGCAGCTCTGCGAGATTCCAATTGACCACCCGAATCTGAGCCGCCGCCATGGACGTCACCAGACCCGTCGCCGCCGCGCCCGTCATCAACCAGCGAGTGTGCATGCCATCTCCATACGCCGCCCTGACGGTCAGTCTACCTCCCCTCGCAAGGAGGCCAATCCTGAATGTCTCAATACGTCCTTTTCGGACATTTGGCGGCCTGTTCCTGTCAAAGCGCCGCCTGCCAGTCCCCAGTCCATGGGCGGACCTACCGACCGCACACACGATTGAGAGACCCTTGCCATCTGGCCTGGCGCGTAGTAGGGTCGGGGCGGCGTTCATCTGGAGGTCCGGGCATGACAACGCGCATTCTGGTGGCAATGGGGAACTGGTGTACGTTTTGTGGCAGGGGGTTGATCATCGCCGGGCTGTCCTTCAGCGTCGCCTGCCCACTGGCGAGGGCCGATGAGCCGTACCGGGCGGTTGCCGTCTCCTCGGTGGTCTTCCCGCCAATCGGCGAAGATGAAGAAGCCGGCCGGTTTGGGGCCGGCGTGCTACTGCACCAACCCTCATCCGGAAACGTGCTGCTGCTTGCTGGGTCGCCAGGATTCTCAGACTACCCGGCGGGGATTCACAACGCTGCCCAGACAGGCGCACGACCTTGAGCACTTGCTCACGGATTGGACTCGAATTGGGTACAGCCGCAATAAGCACCCCCACGCAAGCACGCCGAGAAGGCACCGCTCCTCAAGGAGCAGGCATCTCTAGAGGGCAAGCAACCTCAAAGACGGCCTCAAGAGCAAGCTCAAAAACAACAACGCCTCGATTCGATTGAATCGAGGCGTTGTTGTGTGCAAAGGTCTGCCCGCCGACTCGTGCGGCGCGCACCCTGCTCACAGACAAGTAGACAGTCGATACACGCTTTCCCGTGCCTTACGGCACGGGTGCCCACCGCTTCAGGCCGAAGCCATCTGCTCGGTGGACGAGGTTGTCCTG
>CAZMPA010000161.1:0-5572 GCA_964567915.1 uncultured Isosphaeraceae bacterium
CCGCATGCAAGCCCGAGCCCCCCGACCCATGCCGTACCCCGAATCGCTCAAGCCGCACCGGATACCGCGTTTCGAGCACTTCGGGGTCCGTCAGCAGGCTGTTCGTCATGTGCGTATGCACCGCAGACGCACCACCAAAGCCAGGGCCGGCACCGGCCCCCCCGCAGATCGTCTCGTAGTACTGCAGCGTGTCGTTGCCAAAGGTCAGGTTGTTCATCGTGCCCTGGCTTCCCGCCAGCACTCCCGCTGCCGCGAAGAGCGCGTCCACCACAACCTGGCTCGTTTCGACGTTGCCCCCCACCACCGCCGCGCCTGGGGCGGGCGAGAGCAGGCTGCCCTCCGGAATACGAAGATCGACCGGCTCCAGACACCCGTCGTTGAGTGGAATGTCGTCGGCGACGAGGCAACGCAGGGCGTACAGCACCGCCGCCCGCACGACCGCCCGCGGCGCATTCAGCTTGCCGGTAGACTGCGGGCTCGTGCCCTCAAAGTCGACGGTAAGCCGGCCGCCCCGAGGAATGATCTGCACACGGATCTGCTCGCCCCCATCCATCTTCGCCACGGCGTCGCCCACTCCGAGTTCGCCAATGGCAGACACCACACACGCGGCAGCGTTTGCTCGAACGGCCTTCATCGGCGCTCGAAGATCTCCCCCGTAGGCGTCGCGCATCTCTCCAAGCAGCGCGGCTCCGCGGGCATTGGCGGCAAGCTGCGCCCGCAGATCGTCCATGTTCACATCCGGCCGCCGCGCCGGCCATGGTCCGCTGGCGAGCGCAGCGCGAATGGCGGCCTCCTGCAATTCGCCGCCACGCATCAGCGTGACTGCATCGAACACGACGCCCTCCTCAGCGATCCGGGTCGAGTCAGCCGGCATCGAACCTGGCGTCGTACCGCCAACATCGGCGTGATGGGCGCGGCTCGCCACGATGTATCGCAAGCCGTCCGCGTCCCAGAGCGGGCTCACCACCGTCAGATCGGGCAGATGCGTCCCACCATGGGCCGGATCGTTGTCGAGAAACGCGTCGCCCGGACCCATCGATCCCCCGTGCACATCCACCACCCTTCGAACGCTCTCGCCCATCGAACCCAGATGCACAGGCATGTGCGGTCCATTGGCGACGAGCCGACCAGATTCGTCGAAGATCGCACACGAATAGTCACGGCGTTCCTTTACGTTCACGCTCACTGCCGTGTGCTGCAGCACCGTCCCCATCTCCCGGCAGGTCGAGAGGAAGCGCCGATTGGCAACCTCGATGTCCGCCGGATTGTCACTTTGAAATGCCACTGGAATCCGGCCAGCCGTACGCCGCAAGGTCACCCCGCCGCAACCGTTCATGCGTTGGACGCGCCACCCGGATTCAACAACTGTGGTGGCACCGTCGTGCAGCAGGATGGCCGGTCCCTCCACCGCATCTACCTCCCCGCGTACCACAGGAACATCACGCCATGAACCGTTCGACCACATCCGACCCACAGACTGTTTGACGCCATCGTCTCGCCCAAGGTCGAGTTCCAGCTTTGGAGGCTGGTGCATCACCTCCACTTCCAATGACTCGATGATCAAGGCCCCGCGCGGCTCAAAGCCAAACCGCCTGCGGCACGCATCCTTGAATGCGGCAGCCATGTCGTCTGGACCGCCCCACTCCACCTGAATCGCTCGATCCCATCCCTCCGCGCGAATGCCGGCCCGCACCCTTCGTGTCCATTCGACGCCACCCTCCCCCGCCTGGGCAGTGAGGGCGTCGATCATGTGGCCGAGTTGGTGGCTGTGCCGAAGCGGCGTCTCGACGCTCGCGTGCCGCACCACGCTCTCGGCTGCCTGCGCTATGCCCGCGGCCGACAGGACCCCGGCCCGGGCAGGCACGATGACCGTGTCCATACCGAGCCGATCCGCCACCCGGCAGGCGACTTGCCCTCCCGCACCGCCGAAGGCGCAGAGCGCCGCCTGCCGAACGTCGTGCCCACGAGCAACGGACACTTCTCGAATGGCCGCGGCAATGGACTCGACTGCGACATCGAGCATGCCTTCCGCAAGTGCGACAAGACCCAGACCCGCAACCGGGGTATGTGCTTCCAGGGCAGCGGCCGCAGCAGCCGAATCAAGCAATGCGTTGCCACTGTGGCCAAAGACCGCGGGGAGTTCGCCTGCTGGCAGCCGGCCCAGCACGACATGGCAATCCGTGAGTGTCGCCGGGCCGCCTCGCCCGTAGCTCGCAGGTCCCGGATCGGCGCCAGCGCTCGCGGGCCCGACACGCAGCCGGCCGCCTCGCACGTCGCATTTGGACCCGCCGCCAGCCGCAACCGTGTGCACACGAAGCATCGGGACCGAGACCCGAACTCCGCCGAGCACCGTGTCCGTGTCCCGCTCAAGGTCACCCCCATACCACGACACGTCTGTAGACGTGCCGCCCATGTCGAAGGCGACGATGCGGTCCACACCTCGACGGGCCGCCTCCCCCGCCGCGCCAAGTAGCCCCCCAGCCGGACCGGACAGCACCGCCCTGCACCCGCGAAACGCATCTGCTCCGACCAGTCCCCCGCTACTTTGCATGCATCGGACTCGGACCCCGGGAAGCGATTGCGTCGTGCGGGCGATCCCGGCGTGGAGCACCGGCGTGAGCGACGCGTCGAGACTGCATGTATCTGCCCTGCGGATGAGCCCTCGGACCGGGCTGACACGGCTGGTGACGATTTCGTCGAACCCGATTGCCTCTGCAATGAAAGTCGCCACACGCTCGTGCGTGTCGTGCGCCCAACCATGCAGCAGTGCGATGGCCACCACTGTGCAGCCCGTCGCCTTGGCATGCTCAAGATCCGCTCGCAATTGGTCCTCGTCGAGCGCGAGCACGACTTCCCCGTCCACGCCAACACGCTCATGCGCTTCAATGACAACCTGCGCAACGGGCTGCGGCCGCTTGATCTCAAGCGCAAAGAGATCCGGCCGACTCTGATCGCCAATAAGGGGGAGGTCTCGGAACCCGCGTGTGGTGACAAGCACCGTCCTGGCCCCAGACCGAGTGAGCAGCGCGTTCGTGGCCACCGTCGTGCCAATTCGCACCTCATCAATGTCATCAACGGGGATGGCGTCCGCTCCGCCGAGCCGGAGCGCTTTCCGAACGCCCCTGACGACGGGGTCGTCGCCACTGCTGAGCACCTTCGCTTGTCGAACCTCGTCGCCGCGAACGGCGAGCACATCAGTAAAGGTCCCACCGCGGTCGACGGCGATACGCCACCGATGCATGCCCTACCCGTGTGCCTTGTCTGAACTTGGGTCGGAATGCGGGTGCCACCCGACCGCATCTGCGGTGATGACCAGCGGTCCCATAGTCGCCAGAATCGCTGCAGCAGACATGGCGAAGAGGGTACTCGCTCGAGAGGCACGCCCTCACAAGAACAACGCCCCGGCATGGCGCCGGGGCGAGGGTGAACGAAACAGGGGCGAATCCGAATTCAGCGGCGACGACGTCCCGCCAGGCCAGCGAGGCCGAGCAGTGCCAGAGCGCCGGGAGCCGGAATCGTTGAGAAGTCGTAGCGAAGACGGTCGATCGACGTGGAGCCCTGGCCCCAACCGGGCTGCACGCCTTCGGCGCCGATCAGGTCGATGGCTGGATCGCCACCGTTGCCGCCGGTCGTGGCAGCCTCGAAATCAAACCCGGTAATGCCCGCAGCCGACAGTCCGGCCACGAGATCGAAAAAGTTCCACTGGACGGTGTTGTTGTCCCAGTCCGCCCATACGGAGACGCTGAAGGGCAAGTCGCCCCAGCCGCCGTCGCCGTACTCGTAGCCGAGCGCGCCACCGCCGCTGTCAATCCAGCTGCCGACGAAGATGTCCATGCCACCGAGACCGCCGATGTTGCGACCCCAGGGATTGTCGTTGTCGCCACTTCCGCCGTCCCAGGCGTCCATGTAGAAGAGGTACTTGCCCCAGTCGGCATCAAGCGCCGACACGGTCATTCGCACGACGAGGTCAGTGCCGTTGTCGGTGATCTCCATCCCGGTGATGTCGAGGTTGGCGTTGCCGGTCGCGATATCACCTTCCGCATCCGTATACAGAGACGCGAAGGCGGGGGTGGCCACCAGAGCGGCAACACAACATGCAATGATCTTCACAGCAGGCTCCTCTTCTCTTCTTCCGCGGTGAAGGCCCTCCGCACCCAGAAAGGTAAACGGTCCCTGACCCCCCCCCACAAGGAGAAACTCGCCTGTTTTTTGATCCGGGGACGGCCCCCCTACTCGGGCTTGGGCGGTTTCTGTGCCCCGTCGGCGGGCTCTGGATCGCCACCGAGGAGCCCTCCGATGCCCTTTCCGATGCCCTTCAGCCCCTTTCCGACGTCGCCAAGCCCCTCGCCGACAGCCTTGTTGGCGCCCTTCAGGACATCGCCGACCTTCCGCCCCACCCCTGTCTGATCGAGAATCGGAATGCTTTCGAGGGCAGATGCCACAGATCCGACCGCGGCCCCACTCAGCCCCTGAATGGGATTCTCGGCAATGTGCTTCATGAGCACGCCGAGCATCATGGAGATGAGTTGGTGCGACAGTTGATCGCCATCGGTCCTGGTGCCGAGATTGTGGAGTTCCAGCCGCGGGATCTTCGTGTCGAGGTGCCCGCCCGCGATGTTGACAATACTCCCCGACGCGGTCAGTCGAATGTCCTCGATCACCAACGTCTTGACATTGAATGAGACCGGATCGTCAGTGTCGTCAGGGGAGGCTGTGTTCTTCCTGACGTTGGAGACAATCTCCGAGGCGTTCATGCGATCGTTGATCTGCTCCAGATCAACCGTCAGTCCCGAGATGTGCACGGAGGGAATCTCAATGTCGCTGCTGAGGAGCGTGCCGACGTTGGCCTCAATGCTTGCGTCGCCAACCTCGATGAAATTGGGCCGCTTGAATCCTTCCGGATTGGCGATCGTCAGCCCGCTCATGCTGGTGCCGTCGCTGAAGACAGCGAGCCGAACAGCGTCGACCTTCGTCGAAACGCCCAGCACCGCTGAGCCCTGCGAATCAATCACGCTGCGGGCGATGGCGTCGATCGCGATGTAGGTTCCGGCGGCCGCAACGATCACGAGCAGGACCAGCACGATGACAACCCACTTGAGCACTTTCATGGCGAGCCTCCTCCCGCGGAGTCCCCATTGCCTCCGCGAGCGGGCAATCTACTGCCTCAGCGCCCCCCGCGGGGTCAGCAGGGTCCCCAGCCGGCAAGGATCTCCAGCAAGTCGTCGGCTCCGACGACGCCGTCGCCGGACAGGTCTTCGGGGCACCCACCGCATGGACCCCACGCCCCGATGACTGCCAGCACATCATCGGCGCCAACCAGACCGTCGCCAGTGACATCTCCCTCGCACGGGACCCCTGGTCCGAGCGACCCGTCCGCGTGGACGTTCTGGGCGTAGACCCGGTTGGTCCCGTCACGGTCACCGGACCAGGCGGCGATGCGCTGTGTTGGCGTACCGGCGACGGAGAGGTCCTGCTTGGCTCCCACGGCTGATCCAAGATCTACCGGCCCGAATCCCCACTGCATGTCCCCCGCCGCATCGAGCGCCGCCCCAACGACGGTGGGGCCACCCAG
>CAZMPA010000162.1:0-5562 GCA_964567915.1 uncultured Isosphaeraceae bacterium
AGACCGCCTCGGCCTCCTTGAGGGCCTCGTCGGTGCCTTCCCGCCGCAGCAGCGTTGCGTATCGGTTGACGTTATCAGCGACGTCCGGTGCTTCCTCAAAGCGTTTTCTGGCTCGAGCGAGTACCTGCTCGGAGCCGCCGCCCGCGCCAGCGAGCGACTCCTCCTGCTCCAGTTCCCGCTGCTTGTCCATGTCCTTGACGAAGTCGCGGAAACCGCCTTCCTTGCCCGCGGCGTCTTCGTAGCCGCCCTTGGACATGGCCCGCTGCGCGGAGAGGTCTTTGATCTCGTGCTCGAGCGGTCCGGCGGTTGGGTCCAGCGCCATTGCGGCCTGTCCCGCCAGCAGGGCATGATCCCACGCCTCGAGCTCCTTGCAGAAGTCCTTGACGGCCACATACTGCTGCTTGGTGGGCTTCTTGCCGCGGCTGACGATGCCGAGCACGTGTGGGGCGAAGAATCGACCAGTGACGGTTTGCTCGGCCTTGACCGTGGCCTCGAGCGCCTTGATGGCGGTGGCCGGATTCTGCAGATCGGTCATCCAGTACAGCAGGGCAACAGCCATCTTCTCGACCGGGCTCGGGCCATCCACGGTTCTGGTTTGCTTTGATGCAATCCGCTTGCCGCCATCGACCACGTGCCGCTTGCCAGCCTCAAGCATGGCTGCGAGCGCGTCCTCGTTTGCAGGATCAAACCTGATGCCGCTGGCGTAGTAGACGACCGCTGTTTCGTAGCTCGTCCGCTCAACCATGTCGGCGGCGTGCTTGAACCACTTGGTGGCCTTCTCCGGGTGCGGCACGAACATCCCGGCGTCGTCGCCCGAAGCCTGTTCGTCCTGATTCTTGCGTCCAAAGAGGGCCATGCGGTCACTGCTCCGTCAGTCTGGGCATGTGGTCTTGATCGAGGCGGGTACGGTACGCCATCGGCCCGGCTCGGGTCAACGCGCAAGCAGGCAGGTGGGAGCCGCTCGCTCTACCATGGATTCGTGCAAATCGACCCGAATGTTCTCGAAATCCTGCCGTACCCGGCCGAGGTGCTCAAGCGGCAGGCGGAGCCCGTGCCCGAGGTCACGGACATCGTCCGAGAGGTGGCTGGGCGGATGCTCGAGCTCATGCATGAGGCGGAGGGGATCGGGCTCGCGGCGCCGCAGGTGGGCGTGCCCTGGCGTCTCTTCGTGACCCGGCACCCGGAGGATCGCGAGGCAGGCGGAGGCTGTGTCTTCATCAATCCCCGGATTGAGGTGGTGGACCCAACCCCGGTGGAGGACATCGAGGGCTGCCTGAGCCTCCCGGGCATCGAGGTGACCGTGCGGCGGCCGGTGTCGGTCAGAATCAAGGCCACCACGCTGGAGGGAAAGGCTGTTGACGACATTCGCGCTGACCACTTTGCGCGGGTGTATCAGCACGAGACCGATCACCTGGACGGCGTGCTCATCATTGACCGCATGACCACCATGGACCGCTTGCGAAATCGACGCGCGATTCGTGAACTGGAACGGGCCTGACCACCCATGGACCTCGTCTTCTTCGGCTCCGGCGCTTTCGGTCTTCCTGTTCTGGAAGAACTGGTGGCTCGGCACACGCTTCGGCTCGTTGTGTCACAACCGGATCGCCCGGCCGGGCGGAAACGACAACCGCGAGCGACCCCCGTTTCTTCCTATGCCGAGTCGCATGGTTTGCCCCTGCACCGGACTGCGGACGCCAATGCCGACGCGGCGACGATTCGGGCGGTGCCGGCCGACGCCTGGGTGGTGATTGCCTTTGGCCAGAAGTTGTCGCCCTCGCTTCTGGCCGGGCAGTTCGCGATCAATCTTCACGCCTCCCTGTTGCCGCGATGGAGAGGCGCCGCGCCGATTCACCACGCCATCATGGCGGGTGATCCTCAGGCGGGCGTGTCCGTCATCACGCTTGCCGATCGCATGGATGCCGGCGACGTCCTGGCGAGCGCCTCGGTGGAGATCGGTCCGGCCGAAACCACCGGGGATCTGCACGATCGACTCGCCGAGCTTGGACCGACTGTCATCGGGGAGGTGCTTGCCGCATCGGCAAACGGCACACTGCATCCCGCGGCTCAGGCCGCGCCCAAGCTTCATCGAGGTGTCGGTCGCGTCGAGCCATCCATGGCCGCCGATGCGGCTCGGCGCAGGATCAACGGCTGCGGTCCGTGGCCGGGGTGTGATGCCGTCATCGGGGGCGACACGATTCGCCTGTTGCGGGCGGCGCCATGTGGCGGGGCGTGGACGCCCGGCATGGTGAGCTCAGATGGGGTGATGGGATTCGCAGACGCCGGCGTGCAACTGCTCGAGGTCCAGCGGCAGGGGGGACGGCCGAGCTCGTTCGCGGATTGGGCACGCGGCCGGCACCACGGTTGGCCGGTTGCATACGAGGCCGCGCCATGAGCATGCCGCAGTTGTTGTGGGACTTGCTGCGGCCACGAAAGCCGGCTCCCCCTCCGCCGCGGCCAACAAGGCGGCGGCCGAGCCAGGACAGGTATGACGCGCTTGTGGACGACATGAAGCGGACGTGGGGTATCCGCGTTCGCAAGTGGCGTTCGTCCACGAGTGGGTGCGCCTGGGAACTTCGTGGCAGGGATGGCTCCGTGACGCGGATGATCGAGTCGCCGTATCCACGTGGGCCGATGTCCTGCGCAATCTTCATGCACGAGGTCGGGCACCACGCCATTGGCTTTGCCCGCCAGCGGCTGCGGTGCATGGAAGAACACCTCGCATGGGATTGGGCGATTCGGGAAATGACGGCGCGGGGACTGTCTGTCACCGACCGAGTTCGCAAACGCCGCGAAGACGCCATGCGATACGCCATGGCCAAGGCGGTTCGCCGCGGGCTCAAGCGTGTTCCGTCCGAACTGGTGCGTTGGCTTCCAGAGGGCGTTGAAGTCGAGTCCGAAGCGTGAGGGTCGATGAGCTCGACTACGAATTGCCTGCGGAGTTGATCGCGACGCGGCCAGCTCAGGCCAGGGAAGACGCCAGACTGCTCGTGGCTCGAGTGGCAGGCCAGACGATGACGCACCGCCGAGTGTCCGACCTGCCGGAGTTTCTGCAGAGTGGCGATCTGCTCGTTCGCAATGACACCTCGGTGCTTGCGGCAAGGCTGATTGGGCGACGCCCGCGGGAAGGGGCCGGGCGAGGCGGCGGTCGGGTTGAGGGGCTCTATCTCGGAGAGGAGGGCGGAGCCTGGCTTGTGCTTCTGACTGCGTCCGGCCGCCTGCAGGACGGCGAGCACGTTGAGTTGGTCGGGCCAGACGGGCAAGTGTCGCGTCTGGAATTGCTGTCCAGAAGGGGGCGGGGCTGGCTTGCGGCATCGACGGGTCCGCTGGAGCGTGTCGGCCATACGCCGCTGCCGCCGTACATCCTGAAGGCGAGAAGCCGGCGGGACGAGGTGGTCCAGGACGCCATGGACCGCGCGTGGTACCGCACCACTTTCGCCGACCCGGACCGGATGGGTTCGGTGGCTGCGCCCACGGCGGGGCTGCATCTGACGGATTCGCTTCGCGCCGCCATTCGCGCCAAGGGCGTGCGTGAAGCGGCTGTGACACTGCATGTCGGCGAAGGCACCTTTCGTCCGGTGACGGCCGATCGACTCGAGTCGCATGACATGCACGGTGAGGCGTGGACGATCAGCGCCGAGGCGGCCGAGATCATCAGGGCGGGGCCGCAGCCCGGGGGCCGATTGATCGCGGTTGGAACGACGACAACACGGCTGCTGGAGTCGCTGCCCTTGGACCTTCCGCCGGGGGCAACATCGGGCGTGACGGATCTGCTCATTTCGCCGGGCTGGACCTTTCGCAGGGTCGAGGGGCTTCTGACGAACTTTCATCTTCCTCGGTCCACCCTGCTTGCGCTGGTGGCCGCCAAGGCGGGGCTGGCGTTCATGCACCGGATCTATGCCGAGGCTGTGGCCGAGCGGTACCGGTTCTACAGCTACGGCGACGCGATGCTCATCCTTCCATGACTTCAGAACTGGGGAACTGCGGCGGGCTGGTCGATGATCCCGGCATGGACTACCGTGGCCCCGTGCCTGACCATCAGATTGGTTCGCTGCTTGAGGGGCTTGATGTGACGCCGCTGCGCGGGGCCGAATCGGTCCTTGCCAGGAGAGTGGTGGAGGACAGTCGGCAGGTCGAGGCGGGGGATGTCTTTCTGGCTCGCGTGGGCCGCGAGGCGAATGGCCACGCATTCATCGCAGCCGCCGAGGCCGCAGGCGCCGCTGCTGTGCTCGCTGACGCTGCGGGGTGCGAGATGGCGGCTGGCCCTGCCCTGAGGGCTGCAACTGTTGAGGTCGCAGGGGCCACACTGGCGCACCGGCTTCAAGGCGATCCCTCCCTCCACCTGCCCGTTGTCGGCGTCACCGGGACCAATGGCAAGACGACCGTCAGCACGCTCATTCAGCACCTGCTTGGTGGATCAACTGCGTGCGGACTGCTCGGCGGTGTCGTGATCGACGACGGCGTGTCCCGCAGGCCCGCGCAGTTGACGACGCCCATGGCCGTTGATGTGGCCAACTGGCTTGGCGGGACGCGGGCGAACCACTGCAGCGCCGCGGCCATGGAAGTCAGCAGCCACGCGCTCCATCAAGGGCGGGTTGACGGCGTACGTTTCACGGCGGCCGTCTTTACGAATCTCTCGGGGGACCATCTGGACTATCACGGCTCCTTGGAGTCGTACGCGGCGACCAAACGATTGCTGTTCGAAGGCCTCGAGACCGGTGCCACGGCCATTCTCAATATGGATGACCCTGCAGCCGCCTCGATGATTCGCGGCACGGCGGCCGAGGTGGTTCGATGTTCCCTCGTCTCCGACGCTGACTTCGCTGGCCGCATCGTCAGCCTGGACGCGAGCGGTACAACCATGCGTGTCTGCTGCGAAAGCGGTGAGGTGGATGTCCGCTCGCCGCTCATCGGCCGGCACAATGCGATGAATCTACTGCAGGCGATGGCTGCAACGATCGCACTTGGCGTTCCGCTCGACGCGTGCGCGACTCGATCTGCAAACGCGTCGAGTCCGCCCGGTCGTCTTGAGTCGGTGCATGATCGCCCCTGCGTCCTCGTGGATTTCGCTCACACGGATGGGGCGCTGGAGTCGGTCCTGCGTTCGCTTCGGGAAGTGACATCTGGGCGAATCATCGTCGTGGTGGGGTGTGGGGGTGACCGGGACCGGACCAAGCGGCCACGCATGGCGGAAGTCGCCTGCTTCGGCGCCGACCTGGTCTGGCTGACCAGTGACAATCCCCGGTCTGAGTCGCCGAAGGACATCCTGCGGGACATGGTGCGTGGTGTGCCGGCCGATCGCCGGGACACCGTCGTCTGCGAGGTGGATCGCGGCCGCGCGATTGCGGCGGCTATTGCCCAGGCGGAGCTCGATGACTGCGTGCTGATTGCGGGCAAGGGACACGAGACTGTTCAGCTCGTGGCGGGCGATGCGATTCCATTTGATGATCGTTCGGTCGCGATCGCGTGTCTGCAGGGCAGGGGGTGGAACGCGTGAGCATGATGACGCTGGGCGAAGCGGGGGAGCTCTCTGGCGGCAATTGCGCGGCGCCCGAGACCAACCTG